>NZ_CAWUDI010000046.1:0-68086 GCF_963920925.1 Calothrix sp. CCY 0018
AAATCTAAATTATTTGTTTACAACCAATTTTTCGTGAACCTAACCCAACCTACAAATGATTAAATAAATTAAATTACCAATTACCAATTACAAATTACCAACCAAAGAAACAATTTCGTGTAAATCAGTAATAAAATAATCGGCTTCTTGTTTAACTTTTTCCCTTACAGCATATCTACCAAACCCGATAAACATATCGACAACGGGTTTGCTTTCTAAATCGCTGACACCATCACCGATCGCCACTATTTTGCTGGGTGAATATTTATCTCGTAAACTTTTAACAACTTCGGGTTTACCACCGGAGCGCGTTGAGGGATAATTACGGTCAAAGTCGCGATAGGTGCCATCTTCGTAAAAATAAAGGTCAACAGCTTCGATAAATTCTACACCAAGATAATCGGCTAAAGGTTTGATTGCTTGACGATAACCACCGCTCAAAATAATTGGTGCCCAACCTTTATTTTTCAAAGTTGTAATAACTTGCTTTGCGGAAGGCTCAACTGTATCGATATATAACTGACCAACTTTTGAGACAGAATCAGCAGTAGGTTGAATAATTTCCAAACGTTTTGCAAAGATACTTTCTAAAGAAATAGTACCTTCCATTGCTTCAGCAGTCATTCTTTCAATTTCTTGAGTTGCTTCCTCACCAGCAACACGGGCTAACTCATCAACTCCTTCAATACTGCTCAAAGTACTGTCACAATCAAAAATAATAATCTTATCGTGTTGCTTTGTCATATTTTTAAAAGCCGTAAACATGAGTATATTATCAATATTTGGTTGTTGGTTGTCATCATAATCGCCCTCACTACAGTTAGTAGGTTGGGTTAGACACGTTAGCGAAGCGTGTCCGGAGGACATAAACCAAATTTGGCTTGTAATAGAAATCTTTAATAATCGTGTCGTAACCCAACACCATGATTGTGGATAAATATTGTGAAATACTTACGAATCGATGTTGGGTTACGGTTCAAATATAGATTATTCGTTGAAAACTATATCTTTTCGTGAACCTAACCCAACCTACAAACTTACAAACTGATAATTTATAACTGGTTACTGGTAACTGATAACTGTAATAATTATTAAATGCGATTTTTATCTTTATTTTTTGCTACTCTGCTTGCAGTAATCTTACTACCTATGCCGATGGTTGCTGCTGTTACTCCTGTTACTCCTGGAGACAATCTTGTTGTTGAGGGAATTCCGCCGATTCCTGCGGATTTAGCTCAAAAAGTCGAACGTTATACTCAATTCCGCTCTGCTGGTATCTCTAGCTGGCACCCGAAACGGCGTGAGATGCTGATTTCTACAAGGTTCGGGGATACGCGACAAACACATTATGTAAAATCTCCCCTGGCTACTCGTCAGCAGTTAACCTTTTTTCCCGAACCCGTTGCCGGTGCGAGTTTTCAACCTACGGAAGGTAACTATTTTGTCTTTAGTAAAGATACTGGCGGTAATGAATTTAACCAAAATTATCGTTATGACTTAGATACCGGGGAAACCACTTTATTAACCGATGGTGAATCAAAAAACAGTGGTGGTGTATGGTCTAATAATGGTGAAAAAATAATTTACACTTCGACTCGCCGCACGGGTAATGATGCTGATTTTTACATGATTAATCCGCAAAATCCCGCAAGCAATAAGTTATTAACTCAAAATGAAGGTGGTGGTTGGTATGGTTTGGATTTCTCGCCGGATGATAGTAAATTCTTAGCGTTGCAATATGTTTCGGTGAATGAAAGTTATCTGTGGTTAATAGATACTTCAACTGGTAAGAAGCAGCAGCTATTACCTAAAGCAGGTGAGGAAAAAATTTCCTACGATGGCGGTTATTTTAGTAAGGATGGCAAAGGTTTATATGTAATTACCGATCGCGATTCCGAGTTTTCCCGGTTAGCTTATGTTGAACTAGATACTTTACAACACACCTATCTCAGCAAAAAGTTTCGTTGGGATGTGACAGATTTTGACCTTTCCGATGATGGTAATTTCTTAGCTTTTGTCACCAACGAAGATGGTACTGGGGTATTACATATATTAAATACTGCTACCCGTCGTTTTAAACGTTTACCAAAGCTTCCTATCGGGCAAATATACGGTATTCAATGGCATAATAACAACCGCGACTTAGGTTTTACGCTGATTTCAGCTAAATATACCGCTGATGCATATTCTTTGAATATTCGCAACAATAAAGTTCAACGATGGACATTAAGCGAAACAGGTGGTTTAAATACGAGCAGCTTCTCCGATGCAGAGTTGGTAAGGTGGAAGAGTTTTGACGATAGAACAATTTCCGGCTTTTTATATCGTCCTCCCGCTAAGTTTACCGGAAAACGTCCGTTAATAATTGACATTCATGGCGGCCCCGAATCGCAGTTTCGCCCTTCTTTCCTCGGACGTTATAATTACTACCTGAATGAATTGGGTGTTGCAATATTATTTCCTAATGTACGGGGTTCGACGGGATACGGTAAAACCTTTACTAAGTTAGATAACGGGTTTCGTCGGGAAGATTCTGTTAAAGATATCGGTGCGTTACTTGATTGGATAGCGACGCAACCGCAATTAGATGCAGATAAAATTTTGGTTACTGGGGGAAGTTACGGTGGCTATATGTCATTAGCTGTAGCAACGAAATACAGCGATAAAATCAAAGCTGCAATTGATATTGTTGGTATTTCTAATTTTGTCACTTTTTTAGAAAATACTCAGGGTTATCGAAGAGATTTGCGACGGGTGGAATATGGAGACGAAAGGGATGCGAAAATGCGCGAGTTTTTGCAGAAGATTTCTCCTACAAATAATGCCGATAATATCAAAGTGCCGTTATTTGTAATTCACGGTAAAAATGACCCCAGAGTTCCTTTGATTGAAGCCGAACAAATAGTAAAAACGGTGAGAAAGAATGATGTACCCGTGTGGTATTTAATGGCGAAAGATGAAGGGCATGGATTTAGTAAGAAGAAGAATATTGACTTTCAGTTTTATTCTACGGTGATGTTTATTAAGGAGTTTTTGATTAATTAGGGGATTGGGGATGGGGCAAGCCATGAATTTATAGCACCTGAAATTAAACAAACAAGCTTTCGTTTAGATGGGGTGTTCTCTCTTTTAATTCACATCTTGCACCATTCTCAAAACCGCCTTGGAATAAATTCCCAGGCTTACAAACAAAGTCTGATAAATCAGACTAGGCAAGGCTTTTAGTACGTTAAAACGTACTTTGTATATTAGCCTTGAAATTGATTTCTCTGCGAGAAAGCCTCCGGCTTACAAGGCGGGAATTTAGACTTAACGACAATGATGCAAGATGTGAGTTCAGCGAAGCTGCGGCTTATGTTTCACTCGCAATGACAAAAACTAACAATCATCTTTCACCTTCTCCCTGCTTTGCTCGTAAATATTCCAAATTATTCCTATAAAGCACGGTATGAGGATGATTTGCACCCAAAACCCGTTCCACAATCTCCAAAGCTTGGACATAAAAGGGTTCTGCTTGTTCATACTTTCCTTGACTCTTGTAGAGTAAAGCTAAATTGTTCAAGCTCATTGCAGTGTCGGGATGATTAACTCCGAGAAGTTGTTTTCTTAATTCCAATGCTTGGATATAAAGGGGTTCAGCCTCATCGTACTTTTCTTGACTGAAGTAGAGATAAGCTAAATTATTCAAGCTCATTGCAGTGTGGGGATGATTTTCTCCGAGAAGTTGTTTATATAATTCCAAAGCTTGGATAAGAAGGGGTTCTGCTTGTTCGTACTTTCCTTGATAAAAGTAGAGTTGAGCTAAATTGTTCAAATTGTTTGCTGTCTCGGGATGATTTTCTCCGAGAAGTTGTTTATATAATTCCAAAGCTTGGATACAAAGGGGTTCTGCTTGTTCATACTTTCCTTGATTGGAGTAGAGTAGAGCTAAATTGTTCAAGCTCATTGCAGTGTGGGGATGATTTTCTCCGAGAAGTTGCTTATGTAATTCCAAGGATTGGATAAATAGGGGTTCTGCTTGTTCGTACTTTCCTTGATAAAAGTAGAGTTGAGCTAAATTGTTCAAATTGTTTGCTGTCTCGGGATGATTTTCTCCGAGAAGTTGTTTATATAATTCCAAAGCTTGGATACAAAGGGGTTCTGCTTGTTCATACTTTCCTTGATTGGAGTAGAGTAGAGCTAAATTGTTCAAGCTCATTGCAGTGTGGGGATGATTTTCTCCGAGAAGTTGCTTATGTAATTCCAAGGATTGGATAAATAGGGGTTCTGCTTGTTCGTACTTTCCTTGATAAAAGTAGAGTTGAGCTAAATTGTTCAAACTTTTTGCTGTGTCGGGATGATTAACTCCGAAAAGTTGTTTATATAATTCCAAAGCTTGGATATAAAGGGGTTCAGCTTGTTCGTATTTTCCTTGACTGGAGTAGAGATAAGCTAAATTGTTCAAGCTCATTGCAGTGTGGGGATGATTTTCTCCGAGAAGTTGTTTATATAATTCCAAAGCTTGGATATAAAGGGGTTCAGCCTCATCGTACTTTCCTTGACTTTCATAGAGTGAAGCTAAATTGTTCAAACTGGTTGCAGTTTGGGGATGATTAACTCCGAGAAGTTGTTTATATAATTCCAAAGCTTGGATAAGAAGTGGTTCAGCTTGTTCGTATTTTCCTTGATAAAAGTAGAGATTAGCTAAGCAGGCTAAGCTAGTTGCATAATCTTGATGATTTTTTCCTAAACGAGACTCAACTTCATTTATATATTTTTCATACCAAGGTTCTGCTGAAGTATATAAACCCTGTCCTTGATAAAATTTCCCTAAACCTACTAAAACCCAATATAAATTTTCATCACTCACTACATCAAGATGATTTTCTGCAACTTCTGTTAAATGAGAAATCGCGTTTTTAACAGAATTACAAAATTCGAGGGTTAATGTTTGGAGAATTGTTTTACTAATTTCAATGAAAGTACCAGTAAATGCTTGTTTTAACTCCTTTAACTGTACTGATACTTGTGACTTAACTTTTAAAAACTCTCGAATTAAAGGATGAATTTGATAGCTAGCTTCTTCTTCTCCTAACCTTTTAATGACATTCCGTCCATAAAGTTGCTTTTTCGCGTTTCTAACATCTTTCTTTTTCCAGCTTAACGACTCGCTAACGGACTCTACATAACTCCAAGCAATTGCGTTTGGATTGAATAAACTTAATATTTCTCCAACTTCTTGAGTCTTAGAATCTAGTTTTTCCCAAGTTAAATTAAATGCAGCTTGAACTCCTAACTTAGCGGTAATTTCTGTATTTTTTAAATCATCTGACTCTGGATTGATAGCTTCATGTTCCAATCGCTCTGCTTTCAACTCTTCCAACATTTCAGCGATTGATAAATCCGCATCTTCTACCAAATATCGTCCAACTAATTCCAAACCAAGAGGTAAATAACCCAGCCACTTACATAATTCTTTGGCTGTTTCAAGTTCCCTATCAATGCGTGAATCATCCTCACCTAAAATACTTCTCAACAGCGACAAAGCTTCAGATTCATAAAGTACATCAAGAGGTATATCAATTAAATTAGTATCTAACCGTCGCTGACGAGTTGTAATTAATAATTTAAAACGTTGATTATCAATTCTTGGTAATAGTTTTTTGATGTCTTTGTATTCCGTCACATCATCTAATATTACCAATACCAAACCTTCAGGTGGCTGCCAATTTTTCCAGCACCAAGCTACTTGTTCCTCCAAAGTCAGCGGGTTTTCTTGGATATCCTTTTGTGGAACTTCCAAACCCATCTTCAACTGGATAAATTGAATAATTTCCGCAGCTAAATTGGTATCTCTAACATTTAACCAACAAATACCCCCAGAATAATCATCGTAGTATTTTTGTGCATACTGTATCGCTAATTCAGTTTTCCCTACACCACCCATTCCCGATACAGAAGAAATGGCGACTCTATTATTTGTGTGTTGATATAATTCCTTGTGAACATTTTCAAGTTCATCTGTTCGTCCGACAAAATTCGGATTACCAATTTTTGGTATATATTTGATGGGATGATACTTTGTCGGTTCCCCTCCCGACGACTGTAGTCAATTAAATGTAATATTGTGTCCGCTACCACCTTGAATAACTGGTGCATTGTTGCCAGTCACAATATTTTGTTCTGCTTGCCCACCATAAACATTTTGTACATTTTGCCCTTGTATTTCACCGATATTAATTTCCTGCTGAATCTCACGAGCTAGGGTTTGTACTTCTTGAGCAAAGTTTGTATCCCATTCCATTTCTTGCTCTAAGTGTTGAGCTACTAAATCCAAATCTTGCTGAGAACCAGTATCGGCAGCAGTTAAAGCATTTTGCGCTGCTTCATTTTTACCGAATTTCTGCCAAATCTTTTTACGTAGAGCGCTAATTTTGTTCCAAGTTGCCTCAGTAAATTTTTCAATAGACTTTTCAAAAGCTTTAGTAAAAGCAAGAGTTGCGATCGCACTAGTTGTAATAACTTCCATAACCATTTTTATCCACGGCAATTACGTTAGAGGATACATAATTAATACGTAATATTCCGTAAAGTTTAAAATTATTGAATATTTACGAATTATACTTACTCCTTCCCCTCTCCTTAATAAGGAGAGGGGTGCCCAAAGGGCGGGGTGAGGTATAAAAGTATATTACAATCCCTAATTACCCATTACCTTTCAACATCGTTTTAATTTGGTCAATTAAACTCGTACCTCCCCAAATTAATGCTGCAAAAACTGAACCAACTAATATTGCAGCTATTGAACAAATAGTTAAACCTCCTAAACTAATTGCACCGTCGTCTTCTAATAAGCCAAACCCGGTTACAAAGATACCAATTGCTGGTAAAGTATTTGTTCCGGGAATGGGAATCATCATGAACGTTGACATTAGCGCGATCGCAAGTCCAATAATGATTTTTCCGGGGATAGTAGTACAAATAAACGGTAAACGGGGACGACTTACGGCTTCAATTTTTTGTAAGAAAGGAATTCCAGCTTTAATGAATTTTCGCGCTGTTTCAACTTTAATCGGACGTTTGGCAAATTTTTTGGGCACCCAAGGTTCTTGACGACCTATAATTAATTGCACTGCCAGCACTACCATGACAATCCCGAAAGGAATTGATATAACTGGTGCGGGAAGCGGTAAAGCTGAAGGTAAAGATAAGATAACAAACAAAAATCCGAAAATTCTTTCCCCTGCTAATTCCAGAACATCTTCTAAAGTTATCGTAGTAGAAGTACGTTCTTCTTCAAAGAAAAAGCGGTTTAATTCCTTGGACAGTTTAGCCATAAGATTATTAAGAATACGTTTTATCAAGCACAATATACAGTCTGACAATAAACTATACCGGAAGCACTGCTTGTTTTCATCATGGGAAGATACCTAAAAGTTATTAGATTATTTTGGAGTGCTGCTATAGCGGCTGAAATGGAGTACCGCGTTAATTTTGTCATCGCGACTCTCAGCAGCGTGGGAAACCTTGCGGGTAGCTTGTTCAGCTTGTTTTTGTTTTACCGTACTGGCTATACTTTCTCTGGATGGCAATGGGAAGCGGCTTTAATTGTTGTAGGGATTTACACTTTATTGCAGGGGTTTGCGGAAACGTTTCTCGCTCCTAATTTAAACCGCATCGTGCGTCACGTACAGGAAGGAACTTTAGATTTTGTTTTATTAAAACCCATTCGCAGCCAATTTTGGCTTTCTTCCCACACCGTTTCACCTTGGGGAGTCTCTGATTTGATTTTTGGGAGCATTATAATTATTTACGCTGGTAATCGTCTCGGTTTGGGAATCGGCGATTATCTCGCTAGTGTTCCAGCGCTGTTTTTTGGTTTAATAATCCTTTATAGCCTGTGGTTTATGCTGGGAGCTACAAGTATTTGGTTTGTGAAAATATACAACGTCACGGAAGTATTGCGGGGATTGATTGAAGCCGGAAGATATCCAATGGTGGCTTATCCGGCAAGTTTTCGTTTATTTTTTACCTTTGTAGTTCCGGTGGCATTTTTAACTACTATTCCTGCGGAAGCGATGCTGGGTAGAACTCAGATTAACTGGGTAATAGGTGCGGGAATTTTGGCGGTAGCGTTGTTTTTTGTTTCGTCGAGATTTTGGCGGTTTGCGTTGAGATATTATACTAGTGCTTCGAGTTAGAAATTGCTGATTTTTGTGAGTACCTTCGCCAAACCATAGGTCTATAATTGGTTTACTGTGGCACGATAGCATAAACGTAAACCGTTTATTTTAAAATGAAACTTTTTACCGTTGGACATTCCAATCACAGCATAGAGACATTTATTACACTGCTGCAAAAGCACGGTGTTACGGCAATTGCTGATGTACGTTCGCATCCGTATAGCAAGTACTTACCTCATTTCAATCAGAAACTGCTAAAAAAATCTTTACTAGATGCTGGAATTCGCTACGTATTTTTGGGAAATCAACTGGGAGCAAGATCCAATAATCCTAGTTGCTATGTTGATGGCAAAGCTCTATACGAAAAAATTGCATCTACTAAAGAATTTAATGATGGTATTGAACGAATATTGAAAGGAGCAGAAAGCTATAATATTTCGCTGATGTGTGCTGAAAAAGACCCGATTACCTGCCATCGAGCAGTTCTTGTCTGTCAACATCTGCGCGAATCTGGTTTAGACATCAATCATATATTGAGAAACGGTGATCTAGAAACTAACTATAATCTTGAAGAAAGACTTTTAAAATTGCATGGGTTAAAACTACCAGAACAGTCGCAACAAGTCCAACTATCTTTGTTTGATAATATGTCATTATCTAAACCATTAATAAATCAGTATTCAAGAGAAGAATCTCTGGAAAAGGCATATAAACTTCAAGGTGATAATATTGCTTACGTAGAGAAAAGAGAAAAACAGTATGAACCAATCAATTAATTTATTTACAATTGGCTTTACTAAAAAGACTGCTCAAAAATTTTTCGAGACTTTAGTAAATAGTGGAGTCAAAAGAGTTATCGATACGCGACTAAATAATGTTTCCCAATTAGCAGGCTTTGCTAAACGTGCTGACTTAGAGTATTTTTTGCGGCAAATAGGTGATATCGAATATGTTCATATTTTAGATATGGCACCGACTAAAGATATTTTGGATGATTATAAAAAAAAGAAAGGCGATTGGGAAACTTACGAACAAAAATTTTTGCAACTGGTTGGCGATCGCCAAATAGAAAAGAAAATTTCACCGGAACTTTTAGACGGGGGTTGCTTGTTATGCAGTGAAGCTAAACCGCATCACTGTCACCGTCGTTTAGTAGCAGAATACTTGAACGATAAACTAGGAAATATACGTATAAAACATTTATAGAATTGTCTGATAAATTACTGTTTTAATGATTAAATACTTATGATAAAGCTACAATGAGATAGACATTTGTCTGTCCATTATGAGCAAATTAAATCTAAAATAGTTTATGACTCAAATTATCTGCCTTGCTAATTCTTGGAAAAATGGTGAGCGGTGCATCGCTGGTATAAATATAGATACAAAAAAATGGATTCGTCCAGTATCCAGTTTAAATCCAAAGGATGGTAAGGTTCCTAGAAGCGTCAGACTTATAGAGGGAAAAGAACCTGCTTTACTTGATGTTTTAGACATTCCTCTAGAAAATAACGGTCCGGACTTCGGTTTTGAAAGTGAAAACATCACTATAGGTTCTGGAAAATGGCAGTTAGTAGAACGAGTTCAACCAACTGATTTACTTGAATATTGCCATAATTATAGCTATATTCTTCATAATTCCAACAAGTATGTTACAGTAAGTTCTCTACAATCCCTACCCTTCCAAGAAAGACGCACTTTAGAACTTGTATACGCAACAAAATTCTCGGTGAAGGAAGATGAACTTCAAAATGGAAAATGGAAAGGTACACTCATAACTGATACTGGGTTACAGCTAACTGAAACTCGCATAACCGATCCTGTATTTGTTGAACGACTCAAATCTAGTTATCGTCCTCACAATCCTTGCTTAGTAAGCGTCAGTTTAGGTATGCCATATAAACCTCCGACCTGGGGGAAAGATGACCCTTACCCATGCTGGAAATTGATTGCAGGTGTGATTGAATTATCTGAGTTTGACTTGATTTTAGTTGAAATGAAGCGAATTGGTTGGAGTATAAAACAAGGACGTTCGTACTTAGAGAAAAATTATAAAAAATATTCTCGCCAAGAGTTGAACAAAAATGAAATCACAGAGTTTTTAAATTATCTTAAATCTTTACCTAGTATTTAAAATTATTTTTAATTCATTTAATGCGTTATGCAATTGTAATTGAAAAAGCAACCAATAATTACTCGGCTTATGTTCCAGATTTACCTGGATGTGTAGCAACTGGTGCGACTATTCAAGAAGTTAATCAGCAAATTAAAGAAGCTATTAAGTTTCACTTAGAAGGTTTACGAAAAGAAGGTTTATCAACTCCGGATTTAAAAGGAGCGGTAAAAATCATGGCTGTATCAGCTTTAAACGACGAATGAAGCGATACAGCCCGAATCGCTTCATACATCAATCACTATTAATTATTCAACAAGCGAGAATTAAGCAGGATTGGAAAGCATCCTTTTCTGTAGCAAACTGAGAATTGCAGCTTTTTCTAAAATTCCTACTAATACGTTATTATCGCGAATCACGGTTAGTGCAGATAGTTTTTGTTGTTCGATTAACTGCACTACTTCGAGTAAAGGTTGGTCGGCTTTTACTGTAGTAGATTCTGCAATTGGTCGCATTACATCTTTGACTTGAGTTTCTGACCATAATTGTGGTGAAACGGAACGAAAATTATCAGCAGATATTGCTCCTACCAGTTGTCCATCGCTGTTGGTAACTAAAAAGCGCTGCCATTTTTGTCCGCTTACTATCTGCTCGTCAGCAAACTCTCGAATTGTAAGGTTATCGGCAACAATGGGGCTATCGCTACTTACTGCATCCGCAGCAGTTAAACCTGTAAACTGTTCTTGCACCCTTGCAACTTGGGCTGCATTACCAGCATTTCTCAATAAGAAGAAGCCAATCAATAAGTTCCAGAAGTTAGCAAAACTGCCAGTTAACAATAATGGAAGTAAGCCACTTGCGATCGCAATCCAACCAAAGAGTTGTCCTACTCTACTAGCGAAAACCACTCCTTTATTAGGATTACCTGTGATTTTCCAAACTATGGCTTTAAGTATATTTCCACCGTCTAAGGGCAAGCCCGGAATTAAGTTAAATAAGCATAGTGCTAAGTTAACAGAAGCGAGCAGTCCCAAAATTGCTGAGAATACCCCAGAGGCTCCAGTACCAAAACCAATTGCTGCAAATACACCAAACAACAACAGGCTAACTAAAGGACCGGCGATCGCGACCCAAAAAGCAGATGCTGGAGTGTTTGATTCTTTCTCTAAACTTGCCAAACCACCAAATATAAACAGGGTGATGGATTTAACATCAATCCCTTGACGAATGGCAACAAAACTATGTCCCAGTTCGTGGGCAACAACAGAACCAAAAAGCATTAAAGCTGTCATTAAACCCAACAATAAAGCAGACGCAGTTCCTAAATAAGGAAATGCACTCCCTAGCCCGCTACCATAAGTCCAAGTCACCAAACCTAATACTAAAAACCAGGATGGATGAATATAGAAGGGAATTCCGAATAGGTTGCCAACACGAATTGTGTTATTCATGGCTTTTACCTTTGTTTTTTTTACATCGAGAGGCAAATTCTCTGCTCTCAATACATTTATAGTAACGAAGTGTTAAGCAATTTTAATGTTTGTAACTGTAGTGGTGTCCGTCCGTAGAAGTGCGGTTATCTCATATTTTGCACCATTCTCAACACCGCCGGCGGTTGCAAACCCCCGTCTAATAGTAAAAGTCCTATGAATCTTACATCTTGCACCAATGTCGTTAAGCACAAATACCCGCCTTGTAAGCCGGAGGCTTTCTCGCAGAGAAATCAATTTCAAGGCTAATACATAAAGTACGTTAAAACGCACTAAAAGCCTTGCCCAGTCTGATTTATCAGACTTTGTATGTAAGCCTGGGAATTTATTCCAAGGCGGTTGTTGAGAATGGTGCAAGATGTCAGATGAATAGGACTGTCCAAGGTTTTTAGTCTACTTGAGTAGACTTTCGCTTTATCCTCACCTATATACCTCCAAAACAACCCATCTCTCTTAACCTCTTTCCTCTGCGCCCTCCGCGTCTCTGCGGTTTTATTTTCTTAATCTTGTTCCCTACTCTTCAAAAAACTCTCAAAATCAAGAGTAAGATATTCCAAAACTTCTTCAACTTTATCTACAACAATATGCGCTACCCCAAAAAAAGGAGTTATTTCCGGATTACTAGGAAGATAATTTAATAACTTATCCCCAAAGCTATTACAAAAAGATTCCTCATCAAAGCTGTATTTTTCAGGTTCATATTTCGATGGTATGCTAGCAAGAACAAAAGCATAAACTTTAGAATTACCTACATCATTTAACAAAGAATCCCAATCTGGTGCTTTATCTGTAAAAAATAAATCATAAGGATTGAAACCAAAAGCATATTCTGTAATATCTGGTAGAGCAACTTGTCCAAACCGCAGCGGATTTAATTCAATAGGGAAAAGATTACCGTTACTAAATCTAAATTCAAAATGAAACGGAAAACGACGCATATCAAGCTTTTTTCCAATATCCTCTAATACCTGCATCGTCGGCTTTATTGTTTCAGCTACCACTTTTGTAGACGTATAGTAAACCGTGTCACTAACATCCAAACTTGAAGCAAAAGGATGTTGATAAATCCCAGTTATTACCGTTTTACCGTTTGCATCCCAAAAACCATCACAAGCAAATTCATCCCCATTCACGAATTCTTCCACAAGAAAAGAAGAGTCGTTTAACATAGCAGGATTCATGTGTTCTTTGGCTATATCAATATCTTTAAGAACTGAATCTACCGCTTTTACCCATTCTTTTTGTCCGTGTACGGTGCGAATACCTATAGAAGCAGTTCCTATATTGGGTTTAATTACTACCGTTTCAACTTCTTCAGGAAATCGGAAATCTTGCAAAGTATCTCTTGTAAGTTCTACATAAAATAAGTTTGGATATAACTCTTTAACTAATTTACGGAAAATAGCTTTATTTTTAAAAGCATTAACTTGATTTAATTTTTGCTGTGGAAGATTATTAAGAATAAAAGAAAGACTTGCTTCCCAATTTATAATTACTGCTGCATTTTTATCTTTAATATAAGTGGCTGCTTCGGCATCATTAATAATATTAATTGTTTCTGGTAGTGGAGGTGTTGGAGGTTGCAAGTAAACGGAAATATTCCAACTTTGGATTGCATTTAATAATGAAGGAGAAAGAACTGGCCCCGAAATAAAGCAGCAATTTAAGTCTGCTGGTTTGATGTTTTGATTCATGAATATTTTGCTCTGTACCAATTACCAATTACCCATTCCCCAATCACTTATCCAACTGCAACAAAATATCAACTAATTTACCATCGCTGACTACATAAACATCATTAATTTCATCACCAGCAATATTCACGCCACCCCTGGTAAAACAAAGAATTGCAGTTACCCACGAAGCACTTTTTAACAATCTTACTTCTTTTGCTTGTCCTTTGACTTTATGAATTAAATCGCCTTCTCTAAAATCATAAATATTTTTACCGTAACGTCTTCTTAAACGTCCGTTTTCAGCTATTTTTGTCCCACCATGAGACTTAACATCAACTACGTACCACTTACCTTTAGGTGAGTGTAAAACTATATCTGCATCTCCCCATTTTTGAATTCTCAAATTATATTCAATGTGCCATTTTTTAAGTTCTAAAACATCTAATAAATCGGCTACGTCAGTTTCGGCTTTTGCACCACGTTGAGCATCCAAAGCTCGTTTTTGAAAGTATCTACCACTACGACATAAATAGTATGAGCCGCCTATACCTGCCAACAAAATCAAAATTGCTGCTGAGGAGGTAGAGAAAATAATAAATAACCACACTGTAGCGATTGAAACACCCCCAGCCAGAAAATAACGTATCATTGCCGATCGCGTTCGTTTTCTAGCTAATTTACGGATGTATTCTCCCGGTTTTTTTGTTTTTATAGACAACTTTTTAGTTTTTAGTTTTTAGTTTACTTAAATATATTGAAAAAAGTATATATTATAATCAAGGCTTTTCCGTACCTTTCATACTCAATTTTACCTTAAAAAGCCACTATCACTTACTATTCTTTCTGTTACCCGTTCCCTATTCCCTATAATCAAAATATCTCATCCCCAAATTTTCTGCATATTCAGCACAAATCCAGGTAACACATCCTCTCCAGAAATAGTTTGCGGTAATTTCAATATTTCAACTTCTTTTCCCTGACGATAAATTTCAACTTCCTGTTTCTTACGATTTATCAACCAACCCAAACGACAACCATTTTCCAGATATTCCTGCATCTTATTTTGCAGCTTTTTCAAATTATCGGAAGGTGACATGATTTCAATTACAAAATCCGGACAAAGAGGAATAAATCTTTCTTTTTGTTCTTTTGTTAAACCATCCCAACGAGACTTTTCTACCCAAGAAACATCTGGAGAACGTTCTGCACCAGATGGTAATGTAAATCCAGTTGAAGAATCAAAAACTTCACCAAGTTGCTTTTGCTCGTTCCAAAACCATATTTGAGCGTTAATACTAGAATTACTTCTTCCCGTTTCTCCTCCCGTTGGTGGCATAACAATTAATTCCCCTTGAGCATTACGTTCTAATTTTAATTCCGGATTTGTTTCACACAGTTGATAAAACTGTTCTGAAGTAAGTTTGATTATAGAATTTAAGTTTAATGTAAGTGAAGTCATTCGATTTTGGATTTTAGATTTTAACAACTCTTTTAGATTTTGGATTTCCTGCTGTTCCCCATTCACCGTTCCCTATTCCCTATTCACTACTACCAATTACCAATTACCCATTCCCAATCCCCAATCCCCAATTCCCTAATTACTAGCATAATCTAAAACTCGTTCCCAACCCCAGCGCCAAGCGGTTTCTACCAACATTTCTTTACCATTAGTAAAAACAATGTATTCTTTTCCTGCGTCATAAATAATATCGGCAACAAGTTGATTGCGCTTGTCATATCCCCAGATATTTTCAGCACCTTCCCACCATCTTTGCCCTTGAGACTTGAGTATTGGTAAACTTAGATATTCATCTTCCCATTCTTTCGGCTGCCATTTTTCATTAAGTGCCTTGACAAGAATCATACTGGGATGGATTTCATGTTTGTATTCGTGCAACCATAATATATAGCTAATTGCTGCTCTTAAAGCATCTTCAAGTCCATCAAAACAACCCATACAAGCTTCTCGTACATCAATACGCGAGAAATTTACACCAGCACTAACTAAAGCTTTTTCGTACTTTTTAAATACTTCGTACTCTACCGAATCTTTATCGTATAACCACACGCTCAATTACCCTCACAAAAAATAAATTGTATAAATAATATGCCAATTTAATATCGCAGTTTTTCGTTTTACATAAATCAAGTATGGATTGAAGACAAAATTTATTGACATTAAGAAGAATACATTTTTATTGATATTTTTACTCTTAACTCTTAACTTTTTATTCCCTATGCCCATTAAAAGGTAAAATCAATTTTTAGATAAAGATAAAAGATAATAAACTGCAAACGGGAGATAACAAGGGTGCTGACACTCGGTGTAAATATTGACCACATCGCCACTATTCGACAAGCGCGGCGCACGGTGGAACCAGATCCCGTGGCGGCTGCGGTACTAGCTGAGTTGGGTGGCGCTGATGGTATTACCGTACATTTACGGGAAGATAGAAGACACATTCAAGACAGAGATGTGCGGATACTGCGGGAAACTGTC
Organism: Calothrix sp. CCY 0018; assembly: GCF_963920925.1. Lineage (NCBI taxonomy): Bacteria > Bacillati > Cyanobacteriota > Cyanophyceae > Nostocales > Calotrichaceae > Calothrix > Calothrix sp. CCY 0018. Next base: position 15,942 of record NZ_CAWUDI010000046.1, read on the forward strand.
AGGACTCATCTGAATTTGGAAATGGCGGCTACCGATGAAATGTTGGCGATCGCTCTCGATATCAAACCCGATTATGTAACTTTAGTACCGGAAAAGCGGGAAGAAGTTACCACGGAAGGCGGTTTGGATATTGCCGGACAAGTTGATAGAATCGGAAATATTGTAGATAAGTTGCAAAGTGTTGGTATTCCGGTAAGTTTATTTATCGATGCTGAAGACTCACAAATTGAGGCATCTGTCAAGGTAAAAGCCAAATTTATTGAGTTACATACGGGAAGGTATGCAGAAGCAAAAAATCAAGTAACTCAAGATATGGAGTTGAATTTATTAACATATGCTTGCAATCAAGCGAGAAATGCCGGATTGCGCGTCAATGCCGGACATGGACTTACCTACACCAACGTTTATCCAGTAGCTTGCATTGAAGGTATGGAAGAACTTAATATTGGTCATACCATCGTTAGTAGAGCTTCTTTGATAGGTATGGAAAGAGCAGTGCGAGAAATCAAGCAAATTATGCATGGCAAACAGTGAACAGTTAACGGTTAACAGTAAACAGTAAAAATTTGTCGTTAATTGATAATTGATAATTGTTAACAGCCCGGTAGAAGTACGATATGAGCGCAACACAATCTCAGGATTTGCCATTGTGGGTGCAAGAGAGAGAGAAGATAATTGCTAGTGGCATTGATAACGAATGGCGTGGTGGGAATCCTCCCGATTATTCCGAATCAAATCAAGGTTTGGCTGCCGAGAGTCTAATTCATCATCCTGTGGGTTCCCTCGAAGCTATTGTAGAAAACTTGGTGCGAGCTTTTGAATTGGAGGCTTCATTTAAAACCAATCCCAAACAGTGGTTATCGGTTGTAAATGAAAAGTTTCGCATGAGTAGCAATGGTGGTGAAGAGTTTAGGGCTGAAGATGTTTCGGCAGCAGGAACTTATAATTTATTTATTACCGACTCCGAACAATACAAAGCCTCGGAGGAAAACTTTGAATCATCGGGAAGACTTTTTCGCAGCGCATTTCCCAAAGGATTTTTATGGGAAGTTTTAGAAGTTTACAGTTCTCCACCAAACGTTACATTTAAATGGCGACATTGGGGAACTTTTAATGGTAAATACAAAGACTATTCTCCTACAGGGGAAGTTGTGGAGATAATAGGGATGAGCATAGCCCGCGTTACCGATGACTTGAAAATCATCAATGTGGAACATTACTTTGACAACAGCCAGTTTTTTGCCAAGCTGACGAGTGGTGGAAAGCATCAAAGTGGTAAGTCAATTTGGGCAACAATCAAAAGATTTTTCTTGCTTCGTGAAACACGGCATTCGCAGCAGCTAGCAACTAGCTGTCCATTTAAAAAATTAGCCGCTCCTTTCAATTCTTCAAATTAAATTGTACTTGGACGCAGTATTATATGCTGTGTCCCAATTGTTTGTTCAATTTTGTTCAATTAGCTATTCAATCAATAAGAGTGTGACAATGCAAACATACTATTACGTACTAGCTTCTCAACGCTTTTTACTAGAAGAAGAACCTTTAGAGGAGGTTTTGAAGGAGCGTACCCGTTATTATCACGAACAAGAAAAAGAAATTGATTTTTGGTTGGTTAAACAGCCAGCTTTTCTCGAAACTGCGGCTATGTCAGAAATTAAAGCCAAATGTCCTCAACCGTCGGCGGCAGTTGTTTCTACCAATCCTCAATTTATCACTTGGTTGAAACTGCGATTGGAATATGTGGTAACTGGTGAATTTCAAGCTCCCAGTTCAGAAATTCCCGATGCTTTAGCGAGTCTTGCTTCAGTTTCTTAGTAGGGAAACGGGGAATGGGGAACAGGGAACGGGGAACGGGGAAAAAATATTTTTTTATGCAATCAATCGCGAGGGAACTTAATACCTTTAACCTTTAATTATAGGGAACGGGGAATAGGGAATAGGGAATGGAGAAAAATATTTTTTTATGCAATCGATCGCGAGGCAATTTAATAACTTTAACCTTAAACCTTAAACCTTAAACCTTCAATCTTTGATAAAGTCTTTTAAATATGGTGTGTATTAGGGGAATAAATATGAATCCAAATAAGGTAAGTATCTTGCGTAAATTTAAAATACCAACCGCTTTAATATTATCAACAGCGGGTTTGCTGTGCGGTATAAATTCTGCATTTGCTCAGAGCAATCCTCCGACCTGTGAAGCTCCTCGAACTGGTGAATATATTTTATTAGTAGTCAGTCCGACAGAAGATAATCAAACTCAATTAAAGCGAGTATTACCAACAAAAATTAGCACAAATACCTGTAAATATCTCGACGATACAGTTACCCGTATCGGTGGATTTAAGAAAATTGACGATGCCAATCGCTGGGCAAGATATATCAAAGATTCTGCTGGGTTGTCTGCAATAATTACTACTAAGCCTACGGATACGCCCACACCATCTCAAGCCGGAACCCAAGCAACTACTGTCAGCTACAAACCCCGACGCTTGGGGAATGGTTATGCAGTACTAGTAGATTATTACAATCGTCCGCAACTAGCATCTGACGTTCGTAAAGCAGTTAAAGGAGACGTAGGTTTCGTTGCTTACGGAAGACGACCTTACTTATTAGCAAGTTACACCAGCAATCAAAAAGAAGCCTATCAAACCTTAGAAGAACTATCAAAACGCGGCTTCTTCGCCATCATAGTTGATAGTCAAAAGGTAATGTTATTGCGTTCTGTCGTCGATTTGCCAAATTAATTATCAGTTATTAGTTGTTAGTTATTAGTTTTAACTCCTAACTTTTAACTTCTAACTCCTAACTCCTAACTAAATTGATATTGTTCATTGATTAGTACGCTGCTTGCGCCAACCAGGAAATAGTCACACCCAAAGCCGAACCGGCTATGACTTGAAAGGGTGTATGTCCGAGTAGTTCTTTAAGACGCTCGGCAGCTATTTCTGGATGATCGTGAAACATTTCGTCAATTACCTGGTTGAGGATGCGTGCTTGTTTTCCGGCAGCTTGTCGGACACCAGCAGCATCGTACATGACTATAACGGCGAAAATCGCAGCTAAAGCAAAATCGGGGGAAGCCCAGCCGATAGTTTGTCCGACACCAGCAGCCAAAGCGGTAACAAGGGCTGAATGAGCGCTGGGCATACCTCCTGTTGTGACTAAAACACTCGCACTCACTTTACGGTTCTTGATGAACTCTACTAAGAGCTTTAATGCCTGGGCGGCGAAACAAGCTATTAAGGCAACCAACAGTACGTGATTGTCAAAGATATTGCCTATGTCTTGCATGGTATTACGGTTAAATTAGGGTAATATTAGCAGCGGTTGTGCGCGTGAGCAAGTGTGGGACATTACTAATTAAAATCCCCGGAAGGCGAATCTTGCGAAAGATTGAATTAGTTATTACGACTAGTAATGAAATAAGCCAGAGCAATTAAAGGTTTAGCTTGCTCCCCAAAAGGTTCTAATTGGGCACAAGCGGCTTCAACAAGTAACTGTGCTTGTTTCTTCGATTCTTCCAAACCCCAAAGACTGGGATAGGTAACTTTTTGTGCTTCTAGGTCTTTTCCAGCAGTTTTACCTAATTGTTCTTGGGTTGCGGTGATATCCAGAATATCATCAACTATCTGAAATGCAAGTCCAATATTTTGAGAGTATTTAGATAATCTTTGTAAGTCTTCTAACGATGTTCCCGATAAGATACCGCCACAAACTACACTAGCTTCTAAAAGAGCGGCTGTTTTATGATTGTGAATAAAATTCAAAGTTTCTAAGGAAACATCGGTTTTTCCTTCCATTTCTAAATCTACAACTTGTCCGCCAACTAAACCAGCAGCACCTACCGCACGTCCCAAACGGGAAATAACCTGTAAAACTTGGCTTGCTGGCACTTCTTTAGTGTTAGCTACCACATATTCAAAAGCGTAAGCGAGTAACCCATCGCCAGCTAAAATTGCTACATCATCGCCATATACTTTATGATTGGTTAACTTTCCCCGACGGTAATCATCATTATCCATCGCCGGGAGGTCATCGTGAATCAAAGACATGGTATGAATCATTTCCAAAGCGCAAGCCGTCGGCATGGCAATTTCGATATTGCCACCAGTCATTTCACAAGTAGCCAGACATAAAATCGGACGCAAGCGCTTACCTCCAGCTAAAAGAGAATAGCGCATTGACTCATAAATTTTCTCCGGATAAACAACCGGAATCGATTTATTCAAAGCAGCTTCCACAAGCTGTTGTCTTTCCTTGAGATAAACCGATAAATCAAACTTTAATTGTTTAGATTCCGTTCCATTTTTTGTCAGATTATCTGCTGCAAGCATTGTAAATTTCCTTGATTTCCTGGTAATTGGTAATTGGTAATTGGTAATTGTTCACTGTTCACTGTTAACTGTTAACTGATAACTGCTAACAGTATTTTCTAACAACATGGCAACAGTCATAGGTCCTATACCACCGGGAACTGGGGTAAGATAGTCTGCAACGGTTGCAACTTCATCAAACCTGACATCACCAATTAAGCGACTTTTACCGTTTTCGTCGGTAATACGGTTTATCCCCACATCTACCACAACTGCGCCTTTTTTCACCATTTCGGCGGTAATTAATTCTGGAATTCCCACCGCGCTAACTAAAATATCGGCATTTTTTGTAATATCTTGTAAATTTTGGGTGCGCGAATGAGCCATTGTTACCGTGGCATTTGCTTCTAATAGCATGATCGACATTGGTTTCCCTACCAAAATCGAACGTCCTAAAACTACGGCTTGTTTTCCCGATAAAGGTATAGAATATTCCTCTAACAACCGCATCACCCCCGCAGGAGTGCAGCTGCGTAATCCCGGCTCACCCCTTAACAATCTTCCCAAATTCAGGGGATGCAGTCCATCAACATCTTTATCGGGAGCAATTTGGTGTAGTAAAGCCACACTATCTAAATGGGAGGGTAGGGGTAGCTGTACCAAAATCCCATCAACTCGTTCGTCAGAATTTAACTTATGAATAACTTCTTGAAGTTCGTTAAAACTGGTTTCTGTGGGGAAATGTCGGTTAAACGAAGCAATACCCACTTTGCTGCAAGCTCGTTCCTTGTTGCGGACATAAGCAGCACTTGCAGGGTTGTCACCCACCATCAACACCGCCAAACCGGGGGGACGACCAATTTTAATTTGTAATTGGGCTATCTTAGTTGAAAGTTGTTCGTGAATCTTGAACCCTAAAGCTTTACCATCAAGTCGTTTTGCTGTTTTTGTTTCCATGAGCAATTTTAAGGAGCGTAAATACGCCCTTGTCTTCACCATATTATTTATCTTCTCAGATAGGAAGGCTGTACGCTCAATCTTATTTTTATCTGTTAAAAACTTAGTATTATCGGGAACTATATATATGAAAATTACGACAATCCAAGCGCTGATACCCAATCCGGATATGGTGCCTACAATGCAACCAGTCAGAAAAAGATTTTTCCTTATTTTCCTTAAACTTATATCGCGTTTAGCATTAGCCTCTATCTTGATGTCGGGCTTACTCAGTTGCAGTAACGTTAACGAATACGGAATGAATGCCATTGGCGTGAATGTGACTGCAATTAACGAGCTAACACCGCAAAACAAAGACAATAAAGATCCCGTTTACGTGAGCGGTAAGGTAGAAAGAAAAGTACCTTTGCTAGAAAAACAAATGTATCAGATAGAGGACTCCACTGGCAAAATTTGGGTGTTAACCAATCAGAAAAATTGGAAAGTAGGAGACAAAGTTGTCGTTAAAGCCATACCTCAATATGAAAGCATTCCTATATCTGGTGCAGAATTAGGACAAGTTTATTTGGAAGAAAAGTAAAGGTTATAGCTTAAAGGTTATAGGTTATAGGTCAAAGGTTAAAGGTGTTAAAGCCGCTTGCTGGAAATAAATATTCCTATTTTCACTGTTCCATATGAATAATCAAGATAAACAGGTGCATTATGTGTCCCTCGCCATTCTCTACAAAGACAATAAATTTCTGATGCAGTTGCGAGATAACATTCCAACTATTCCTTATCCGGGTTACTGGGCATTTTTCGGCGGACATATTGAAGCAGGTGAAACCCCAGAAATCGCCGTCAGAAGAGAAATTATCGAAGAAATCAGCTATACGTTACCAGAAAAAATTTACGAATTTGGTCGTTATGACTCAGAAAAAGCAGTACGTCATGTTTTCCACGCACCCCTAGAAGTTGAACTAGATCAATTAGTTCTCGGTGAAGGTTGGGATATGGGTTTGGTAACTCCCGAAGAAATTCGTCAAGGCAAACGTTATTCAACAGCAGCAGGGGAAGAAAGACCTTTAGGTGATGTGCATCAAAGGATTTTGCTGGATTTTATCAAGTTGAGAATTGGGAATGGGTAATTGGGCCGCAGGGAATAGTTAGGAGTTAATTTCTCCCCATTTCCCCCTCTCGCTAATTACCCATTACCCATTACCAGTAAATAATTCATAAACTTTCCGGAATAGATAGAAATACGGTGGAAGTAATAATCAGCTTGACGAATTCTATAGCCAATTTTTATATCGAAACCGGGAAACTTCATCTATTAAATCCCGTTAATTATTAAAAGCTCAGTCTTTATGGCTGGGCTTTTGACGTTTTTAATAGGAGGGGATTGGGAATTGGGGATTGGTAAAGGGCTTCGCCCTAGCTATCAGTTCTTAGCTATCAGCTATCAGCCGGCTAAGACTTGGCTTTAGACCTCGCCGCCAGCCATTAAAGACCACCAAGCTCATGTTGGAAGAGGCTTTATTTAAACCGGCGGAGCTTAAAAGTAAATACCTGGCGATTGGAAATCGCGGCTACACAGGCAAAACCCACCTCCGTGGGTTTATTAGTAGGTTGGGTTAAAGGCGCATGAATAATATTTATGGTTGATTAATCAACCTTTATATAATCAAATCTTTTCAAAAAGCCCCAACTCATCAAACTTCTGTATTCATATTCCTTCACAAACCCGTTACCCAACTTTACATATTTTTTTTAATTGACAGTATTCTCAATTAAGCCACGAGATTACAATACTTTCCGCTGTAATATGCTATTGTTATTCTTAGGGAAGCAGTTTACTCAGATTTTAATTTCCCCACAGTTTTAAACTATAAATCTCTTCACAGAATAGCAATTAGCCTGATATTTGCATCATTTATATACTACAAAGCTGAAGAATCATTGAAAAATGTTCGTAGTTAATATGAAGCGATGTAAATTCTATTGTGATTAATCAGACAAAAAACAGTTTGTTCAAATACTGGTATTGACAAAAAAACCGTTTTACTATTTTGGATTTTGGATTAAAAATCTTAATTAAGAGTGAGGAGTTATGAAAATTGAATTCTTCCCCCTCTACCCCCTCTCCCCCTCTCCCCCCTCTCTCCATGCCCAATTACCAATGCCCCATTCCCCCACCCTTCATATAAACTTATAACTATTGTGGAGAAGGTGCTATGGCTGAAGGTTTCAAACTGCCGAGATGGTTAAGTTTCGGGTTGGCTTTTCCGTTATTTATTTTAAATGCTTGGGTATTGCTTGGGGTGATAAAATATCTTCAACCCTTGGTAGATATAGTTATTGCAGCGGTATTGCTGGCTTTTGTTTTAGAGTATCCGATTGGTTTTTTCCAAAAGCGAGGGGTAAACCGTAATTTAGCGACTGCGGGAGTGTTGTTGTTAGCGATTGTAATAGTCGTAGTTTTAGGAATTATAGTTTTACCGTTAATTCTCGAACAGGTAAACGAATTAGTTAATATACTGCCCAATTGGATTGATTCTGGTACGCAACAGTTACAAACTTTTCAAAATTGGGCTGCTACTCAACAGCTACCAATTAACCCAAGTGGTTTACTTCCCGATATTCTGGAAAAATTATCTAATCAAGTGCAAAGCTTGAGTGGAAGGATAATAGGTTTAGCTTTTGGTACAATCGGCAGCGTTTTAAATATATTGCTGACGGTAGTGCTAACTTTATACATGATTTTAAATGGCGATCGCGTTTGGGAGGGGATATTAAAATGGTTTCCTTCTCACATTTCTAAGCAGGTAAGCGAGTCTTTGAGTGAAGACTTTCAGAATTACTTTATCGGACAAGCAACTTTAGCTTTGATTCTGGCAACTGGGTTAACTTTGGCTTTTGTAGCGTTGCGAGTGCCTTTAAATTTATTATTTGCATTAGTTATTGGATTTTTTGCGTTATTTCCCTTCGGTACTGGTATTGGAATTACTTTGGTAAGTTTGTTGGTGGGATTAAAAAACTTTTGGTTGGGAGTTGAAGTTTTAACGGTAGCTATTGCAATTGACCAGTTTAATTATAATTTTGTTGCACCGCGTATTCTCAGTAAATTTACGGGACTGAATCCAGTTTGGGTAGTAATTTCGTTGTTGGTTGGTGCTAAATTGTTGGGAGTTTTGGGATTATTAATTGCGATTCCCTTAGCTAGCTTTATTAAAAGTGTTGCCGATAGTTGGAGAGATGGGGATTTTAATATTGTTGATAAGAAAGAATTAGAAGAATCAGAGTTAGGAGTTAGGAGTTAAGTTGTAGGTTGGGTTAGACGCTTTAATGATTTAGGGTTTGAGTTAACAATTTATATAGCGTCGTAACCCAAAATCTCTAACTATCGTATATTAATCAATATCTATAAAAAAAATGCCCTACAGTGATTTTACTCTGAGAAAGGTGAGACAAGATTTTAATTTAACGATTGTCGAACAAAACACCTTTTTAGATAATATTCAATCTCAACAACCAAGTCTATTCCTAGCTGAATTTATCAAAAAATATTTACCTTTAGCCTTAGCATTAAATACTGAGAAAGCTAGGTCAGAAATGTTGATTTGTCCTATATTACTAGAAATTAAAGAAATTTGTACATCTTCTATTAGCTTATTTTCAGGTAATGATTTTACAGTTGATGCATCGGTAGGACTTTCTGGAGTCTGTGATTTTTTAATTAGTCTTTCTTCCGAGCAACTTTTTGTAGAAGCACCAGCAATAGTTATAGTAGAAGCGAAAAAAGAAGATTTGAATGGTGGTTTGGGACAGTGTGTTGCAGAAATGATCGCAGCGCAAAGATTTAACGAAACGAATAATACTTCTATTCCGATTATCTATGGTACCGTTACCACTGGCGATCGCTGGAAATTTCTCAAAATTGAAAATCAAACCGTGACAATAGGATTGATAGAATATACTCTTCCCCCGTTAGAAGAAATTCTAGGAATTTTGGTTAGTTTTATTAAATCTGAAGACTTACAAAAAGCCCCCCTTTAAAAAGGGGGGTTGGGGGGATCTGAATATCTCTGGTAATAAATCATATTTTTGTATACTTATTTTAATCAAATTACTTAAATCGAAATTCCAGCTTTCCAACTGGGAATACTTTATTTTGAATTATTATCATTAAAATTATATGCCTGTAAATCAAATCATCGCTCAACTATCACCAGAGCAACAAGCGTTAATTCCAGTTTACAAGGAAAAATGGCGTAAAATTGCTCGTTCAACCCAGAGAATTGATAAAGAAAAAGCAGCAGAATCGGTAAAGGCAGCTTTTGAATTAATTGGTGAAACGGAACCAAAAGTGTATTTCTTTGACAGCATTTTTTCAGCTATCAACGAATATAACGATAACGATGATTTGATTTGCTTTGGTTTAAACGATAATTTGTTCTTCAAAGTTGAGATTTCCGTTAATTTTATTTGCTTGAATCTATCGATGAAGAAAAGTTTATTCCCTTAGATACCCAGAGAAAATACATCAAATTCGATTTATTAATTGCCGAATGCAGCTACTATGACTTTTGTATTTCCGTCTTAGATTATCCCCACGACGAACAAAGATGGCAGATTTTGCAAAATATCGTGATAAATTGTCCTTGGTTTTTCCCGTTTCAAGAAATTTGCTTTATATGTAATCGCCCGATTAAATTATCCTTCGATCGAGAAAACCGTCTTCATGCAGATGGTGAAGCTGCGATCGAACACGCTGACGGTTATAAGGTTTATGCTAATAGCGGGGTGTTATTGCCGGATAAATACGGTACTATTCCAACATCGGAATGGAAATCTCAATGGTTGCTGTCAGAAAGAAACGCGGAATTAAGAAGAATTTTGGTACAGGGAGTTGGTAACTACCGGATTTGTGAAGAATTGGGAGCAGTTGAATTAGATTCTTGGCAAGAATATACTTTACTAAAGATTGAGAATTATATCGAAGTTGATGAATGGGCTTCGCAAGATGCTAATGAAGCCATGCATTTATTAAAGATGACTTGTCCAAGTACGGGACATATTCATTTTTTAAGAGTACCTCCCGATATTAATTCAGCAAGGGAAGCGATAACTTGGGTTAATTGGGGAATCGATCCAGAAGAATTTGCCGTGCAAACTTGAATTAATTGTATTTATTGTAGGTTGGGTTAGACGCTTTTATCATTTGGGGTTTAAATTAAAAATCTACATAGCGGCGTAACCCAACATCTTGCGGGTTTATCCAATAAAGGCTGGTGTTGGGTTACGACACCATAAGTAAAGATGCTTGTAATAATCAAGTTTGGTTTTGGTGTCTAACCCAACCTACGAATTACATTTAGAAAATTTTATTCCAAAATTTATTCTAAAATAACAAGCAATTTGGTAAAATCCAAAAAATAAATGAGTTAACTATATTTAATCGAAAATGCAATTAAGTGATAATGCTCAACAGTTAGATTTATTTCAATTATTTAAACCAAATCTGGTAACTATCCAAACTAAATTTACTTTTATAGACTTATTTGCTGGGATTGGCGGATTTAGAATTCCTCTTTCAGAATTAGGAGGAGTTTGTCTGGGTTATTCAGAAATAGATAAAGAAGCAATCAAAACTTATCAGAAAAACTTTGTTAATAATACAGATTCAGATGAGTTGTTTTTAGGAGATATCAATAATATAAATAAATTACCTTTTGATATAGATGTTATTGTCGGGGGAGTTCCTTGTCAACCTTGGTCAATTGCAGGAAAATTAAAAGGTTTAGACGATCCAAGAGGTAAGTTATGGTTGGATGTTGTTCGAGTAGTGGAACTTAATAAACCCAAAGCTTTTATTTTTGAAAATGTCAAAGGTTTAATGGAACCTAGAAATAAAGGTAGTCTTAATTATATTATTAGCAATTTGACAACGTTAGGTTATGTAGTCAAATCTCAAGTATTAAATTCCTATGATTTTGGTTTACCTCAAGATAGAGACAGGATATTCATTGTTGGAATTAGAAATGATTTAGATAACTGTTGGGGTTTTAGCTTTCCGAAACCTTTAGATAAGAAAATCAAACTTCATGATGTAATTGATGGTATTGAAAAGAGTGATTTTGTCAAGAAAAAGTTTGCTCCAGAAGTGTTATATCAAGGTGGGAAAGTACCGGCTTCGAGAGGTAGATTTCAAAAAAAAGATGAACTAAATGATTTTTTTACCTTTGCTGATATAAGAGACGGACATACCACGGTTCATTCTTGGGATTTAATTGATACAAGTGCTAGAGAAAAGTTAATCTGTAAAGCGATTTTAAAAAATCGAAGAAAAAAAATTTACGGACCGAAAGATGGTAATCCTTTAAGTTTTCAAGTTTTAGAAAAAATCATCCCGAATCTTAATCAAGAAGAACTGGATATTTTAACTAAAAAAGAGATTCTGCGATTAGTTGAAGATAAAGGATATGAATTTGTTAACTCCAAGATTTCTTCAGGAATTGACGGAGTATCTAAAATATTTTTACCTCATGCTGATGCAATAGCAACTTTAACAGCAACGGGAACCAGAGATTTAGTGGCAACAGTCTCTTTAGAATGTCAACAGCCAGAATTATATAAACAAGATTTTATTCAGAAAATTTATCAACCAAAAAAATTTAAACCTTTAACAGCCCAAGATTATGCAAAACTACAAGGATTTCCCGAATCTTTTCAGATAGCTGACAGCGAAACAACAGCAAAACATCAATTTGGTAATGCGGTTTCAGTTCCAGTTGTTTATAATTTAGCGAAAGCATTGTTAGAATTTATTTTGTAATTTTTGATAATTTTATATAATTGATAATATGACAGCTATTAGCTCTAATACTAGAATTACAATTAAAGGTTATTTAGAAGGTTTTATTCAAGGGCTTATAGATGAGTATAAAGGACGTGAAATATTAAAGCCAGACGATGCAGAAGAATATTTATCCAGATTTTCATCTAAAGGTGAATTAAAACCATTTCAAGCAGCATTAATTCCTCCAGCATTAATACGCATCAATCAATTTGAACGCGGTTTAAGTACAAGGTTAGGAAATTCTATTGAAGAATGCGCTCGTTTAATTGCTCTTGAACATCATCAAGAAGCGCGTCGAGGTTACGATGTCAAAGCAGATGTAAGTCTTGCAGCATTCGCGGAAGCCGAGCGTCAAAAGGAAAATTATGAATCATCAGTTAAGACAGGAAAAGCTAAACCAACTTTAGCAGAAATGATAGCAGCAGTACTGCAAGCTAGACGCACTGATGATTTAGAAACAAAAAGCGTTCGTACAGACTTGTATATTGTGGCAAAAGATGGAACCGAATATTTTTTTGAAATTAAAGCACCAAAACCCAATAAAGGACAATGTTTAGAAGTTACACAACGTTTGCTGAGATTTCACTTATTACATGGTAAATCTCGTCCTCAAATTCAGGCTTATTATGCTATGCCTTATAATCCTTACGGAGCCACAAAAGCTGATTATAAATGGTCATATGCAAAAAAATATATGCCTTTTAAAGATGCTGTAGTTATTGGTAATGAGTTTTGGAATATTATTGGAGGAGAAACAGCTTACAGCGAATTATTAGAGATTTACTTAGAAGTTGGTAGCGAAAAAAGTAAGCATATGCTCGATACTTTAGCTTTTGGATTTGAATAATAATTTTGAAACATCCTTAATACTAAATGTAGGTTGGGTTAGACACTTTTACAATTTGGGGTTTAAATTAAAAATCTACATAGCGGCGTAACCCAACATCTTCTTATTTATCCATTTCGGCTAATGTTGGGTTACGACACCATAAGTAAAGATGCTTGTAATAATCAAGTTTGGTTTTGGTGTCTAACCCAACCTACCAACTACAACCTACAAACTTACAAAAGTCTTTTTCAAAAACAGTATATACACGTCCCAACAGGATTATATCAAAAAAATAATTTAAATTTTGACAACCTTTTTATACAGTAACGATAACAAGGTAATTTCGTTTATTAAATGACAAGACTTGCAATATTAATGATGCCATTCTCAATTAACTAAAAACTTGTAATTTTTTATCACAATCTATAGCTTCAAACCCATAAATTAGATTTTTAAACATTGAGTTTTATTAAGCAAAAAATTATTTGATACGAAAATTAAGTTTATAAAGCCGTATTTCAACGGTTGAGTAATTATTGTAGGTTGGGTTATACGCTTTTATAATTTAAGGTTTTAGCTAAGAATCTACATAGCCTCGTAACCCAACATCACCCCAAGTAGATATACCCGCAAGATGTTGGGTTACGACACCAGAGGAAAAATTCTCGTAACAATCAAGTTTGATCGAGGGTGTCTAACCCAACCTACAATTTACAAATTAAGAAAAATAGGTATTTTATTTAACTGCAATCAAATAAAAATAGTAATTATATTGAGAAAAAGCCGGAGTTATATAAATAGCAATTGTAAAAAATGCAGCAAATAACCTGTAGTCAACTTGATGTAGAGGGTTAAAACCCTCACTACAAACCTAAAGAAAAATAAATAAACCTTGAGTAGCTTCCGGATAATCTCGCAATCGGGTTATCATCATATATTGTCAGCTTGCAATCTGCATCAATATCCATGACTGCATCTAAGAACCAAAATACAACAACTATTACCGACCATCGCACGGTGGATATTAGTAAGCTGAGTCAGATGTACCAGCATTATATTGAAACTAAGGAAAAACATCCTCATGCGGTGCTTTTTTATCGGGTGGGTGATTTTTTTGAATGTTATTTTGAAGATGCTGTAACTTTAGCTACTGTTTTGGAACTTGTTTTAACTAGCAAGCAAGCTGGTGCTGATGTCGGAAGGGTAGCGATGAGTGGTGTTCCCCATCATTCTTGGGAGCGTCATGCTACTGGGTTGGTGGAAAAAGGTTATGCGGTAGTAATTTGCGATCAGGTGGAAGATGCTTCTCAAGTAACTGGTGGCAGATTGGTAAAAAGGGAAATTACCAGAATATTAACTCCCGGTACTCTTTTAGAAGATGGGATGTTGAAGGCAAGTCGCAACAATTATTTAGCCGCTGTGGTAATTGCGGGAGATAATTGGGGTTTGGCTTATGCTGATATTTCTACCGGAGAATTTCTAACTACTCAAACCAACGATCTAGAGCATTTAACTCAAGAGTTGATGCGATTGCAGCCGAGTGAGGTATTATTTCCTACCAATGCTCCGGATTTGGGTGCTTTATTACGACCTGGTGAGAAGTCTAATAGTTTACCCGAATGTCTGCCAACTTCGTTTTGTTATGCGTTGCGATCGCAAGTTCCGTTTTCCCAAGGTGAAGCGAGAAGTCGTTTATTACAAAAGTTCAAACTCCGCTCTCTGGAAGGGGTTGGTTGCGACCATTTACCGTTAGCCGTGCGTGCTGCTGGTGGTTTATTAGAATATTTGGAGGAGACGCAAAAGGAAAATAAAATTCCTTTGCAACCTTTAAGAACTTATACTTTTACTGATTTTTTAGTTGTAGATTATTCAACAAGGCGTAACCTGGAAATTACCCAGACGATTCGCGATGGTACTTATCATGGCTCGTTGTCGTGGGCTATGGATAGAACGACTACGGCAATGGGTGGACGTGCTTTAAAAAGATGGTTGTTGCAGCCGTTGTTGGATGTTAAAGGAATTAAATCCAGGCAAGATACGATACAGGAATTAACGGAAAATACAACTTTGCGTCAAGATTTACGCGGATTGTTAAAACAGATTTACGATTTGGAAAGGTTGTCTGGACGTGCTGGTTCTGGAACTGCAAATGCGAGAGATTTGTTTGCTTTAGCTGATTCTTTATCTAAGTTACCGCAGTTGGGTAATTTAGTAAAAGATGCTCGCTCTCCTTTCTTAAAAGCTTTGCAAAAAGTTCCGCCGAGTATGGAAGAATTGGCGGATAAGATAAAAGCTCATATTGTGGAATCACCGCCGATTCAAATTAAGGAAGGTGGTTTAATTAAAGAAGGGATAAATCCTTTATTGGATGAAAGAAAAGAATTAGTAGAAGATGACCAAAAATGGATTGCGAATTTAGAAATTGATGAAAGAGAAAGGACGGGAATTCCTAAACTAAAGGTTGGTTATAACAAGACTTTTGGTTATTATCTCAGCGTTTCTCGTGCTTTAGCCGAAAAAGTCCCCGATAATTACATTCGCAAGCAGACTTTAACTAATGAAGAACGATATATCACTCCGGAATTAAAAGAAAGGGAAGCGAGGATTCTGACAGCGAGAGATGATTTAAACAAGTTGGAATTTGATATCTTTCTTGCCTTAAGGGAAGAAGTTGGTTCCCTTGCCGAAACCATTCGCAATATTTCCCGTGCTGTCGCTGCTGCTGATGTGTTGTGTGGTTTAGCAGAATTAGCGGTATTTCAAGGTTATTGTCGTCCCGAAATGGTTGAAGGAAGAGAAATTACAATTATTGACGGCAGACATCCGGTAGTTGAACAATCTTTACCCGCTGGTTTCTTTGTACCAAATTCGACTTATTTAGGGAGGGAAGAAAATCAAGATCATGATAATAATCAAAATATAAATTCTTCTCCCGATTTAATTATTTTAACTGGGCCAAACGCCAGCGGTAAAAGTTGTTACCTGCGTCAGGTGGGATTAATTCAGCTAATGGCACAGGTAGGAAGCTATATTCCAGCTAGCTCGGCAACTCTGGGAGTGTGCGATCGCATTTTTACTCGCGTAGGTGCGGTGGATGATTTAGCTACCGGACAATCTACTTTTATGGTGGAAATGAACGAGACGGCGAATATTCTCAATCATGGTACGTCAAGGTCATTGGTATTATTAGATGAAATTGGTAGAGGTACGGCAACTTTTGACGGTTTATCGATCGCATGGGCAGTAGGAGAATATATAGCCACGGAACTTTTAGCCAGAACAATTTTTGCTACCCATTATCACGAATTAAATGAATTAGCATCTTTACTAGATAACGTTGCCAACTATCAGGTGACGGTAAAAGAAATGCCAGATCAAATTATCTTTTTGCATCAAGTTCAACCCGGTGGTGCTGATAAATCTTATGGAATTGAAGCCGGAAGATTGGCAGGTTTACCAGCAAAAGTGATAAAGCGAGCCAAACAGGTAATGGGGCAGATTGAGCAGCATAGTAAAATTGCGATCGGGTTGAAATCGTTGGATTAAAAGACCTAACCCCCTAACCCCCTTCCCTGCGAGGGAATGGGGGAAATTGAAAGCAGGAAATAATTAATTTCAAAGCCTCTCAAACCTAACCCCCGCGAGCCCCCTTCCCTGCGAGGGAATGGGGGATTTTCAAAGCCTCTCTCCTAAGAGGAGAGAGGTTTGGAGAGAGGTCATAGACAAACAATTTTACATAAGCCAAAATGGGTACATAAAAAACTAATTTGACATCAACTTAAATGAGTAAACCCATAGGTAAAAAGTCCTCTTCACGTAGCGAAGGAACCCGCAACATAGTTATCGGACAAAAAATAACATCAATAAAACTACAACGCGCTAAAGAACTTCGGCGCA
This sequence comes from Calothrix sp. CCY 0018, assembly GCF_963920925.1. NCBI lineage: Bacteria > Bacillati > Cyanobacteriota > Cyanophyceae > Nostocales > Calotrichaceae > Calothrix > Calothrix sp. CCY 0018. The sequence continues at coordinate 32,776 of NZ_CAWUDI010000046.1, forward strand.
ATATGACACCAGAAGAAAAGATTATTTGGCAGAATTTACGGGCAAATCGTTTACAGGGTTTTCACTTTCGCCGTCAGCAAATTATAGATGGACTTCTTATCGATTTTTACTGTCATGCTGCGGCTTTGGTATTAGAAATAGATGGAAAAATTCATGAAAACCAAGTTGAATATGATGCAGAAAGAGATAAAGTTTTGTTAGCTAGGGGATTGCGTTTATTACGAATCAAAAATGAAGAAGTAAGAGATAATATTGATAAAGTTTTGAAAGATATTTTACAAGCTTGTCAGACCTAACCCCCTAACCCCCTTCCCTGCAAGGGAATGGGGAACAAGAAAGCCTCTCTCCTCGCAGCTTTAGTGGTTTGGAGAGAGGTCAAAATTTATCGTCAGACCTAAAACCCCCTTCCCTGCAAGGGAATGGGGAAACTGAAAGCCTCTCTCCTCTTAGGAGAGAGGTTTGGAGAGAGGTCAAAATTTCAATCCCCACAACGATCGCAAACACCCCTTACCGTCAACTCATATTTATCTACGGTTAATCCAGAACGAATATTCTTAAAACTAATACCTTCAACCTGCTCCCAATCAATATCTTCAATACTTCCACATTTGTTGCAGCGGAAATGGTGGTGGGATGCAACGTTAGCATCGTAACGACAAACACCTTCCTCTAATAAAACTTCTCTAACTAATCCCACATCTCTTAAAGCTTGAAGAGAACTATATATCGTAGCTTGAGAAGAAGTAGGGCTGTTTTGATTTAAACTAATTAATATCTGTTCCGCAGTTGGATGATCTTGACGATTAAGTAGATTTGAATAAACCGCAAACCGCTGGGGTGTTACTCGCAATCCCTTAGACTTTAAAGTTTGGACAATTGTATCGGCTTGTTTTTCCATATTTATGTTTGCTGTATTTTTTTATCAAAAGATAAAACTAATCCGAGCATAAATTTTTTGTATAAGTATTAATTTAACAAAAAACTAAAAATAACCAATGAGTAATTATCTCTATTGAATATTTTCTAAGTAAGAATTATTCTGATTTAGGAGTTAATCAAAATTTTGCTCAAAAATCAGGAGGTAACTATGCCTGCAATCGAACAGGTTCCTAACGTCGTTTTTAAAACTCGTGTCCGTGATGAGTCCGTTTCTGGCCCCAATCCTTATCGCTGGGAAGATAAAACCACTCAAGATATTTTTGCTGGAAAGAAAGTTGTAGTATTCTCTTTGCCCGGTGCGTTTACTCCCACCTGCTCTTCCAATCACCTACCACGCTACGAAGAACTTTATGATGAGTTTAAAGCTCAAGGTGTAGATCGAATCATCTGCGTTTCTGTAAATGATGCTTTTGTAATGTTCCAATGGGGTAAGCAAATTGGAGCAAAGAATGTTTACTTACTTCCCGATGGCAGCGGTGAATTTACCCGCAAGATGGGGATGCTTGTTGATAAATCAAATTTAGGTTTCGGATATCGTTCCTGGCGTTATTCTATGCTGGTGAACGATGGCAAGATTGAAAAAATGTTCATAGAGGCGGATTTTGGCGATAACTGTCCCACCGATCCTTTTGAGGTTTCCGACGCTGATACCATGTTGGCTTATCTAAAGGGAGATAAATCGGCTGGTGTTTCCCAAGCTCGTGCATTTGTAGGATAAGCGAAGAATTTTAGATTTTGGATTTTAACATTTGTTTTGGATTGGATTTTTCTCGTCAGTAAAATCCAGTCCAAAATCCTTTAAAAATCAAAAGACTTTTTTCATTCAGAATTAGATTAAGCTTTTAAACTATTTTTGATCTTAAAAAGTTAAAAATCTCTTTTAGTTAAATTCATTTTAACGCCAGTTTTTTACTTAAAAATTTCCCCGTTCCTTTTTTCAAATAAAATAAAAAAATTAAAAAATTAAAAAATTAAAATTAAAAATCTAGGAGTAGTGTTATGAAACTAACTAAAAAGAATCTTGCCGAGCGTGCGGATACAATATATGATGCCATCGTTGTTGGTGGTGGAATGGGTGGTTTATCAGCTGCAATTTATTTGGCTCGCTACGGTTTAAAATGTCTCGTAATTGAAAAAGGAAAGGGACGTTCGATATGGATGCAAGACTTGCGTAATTATGTCGGATTAAGCCCCGATACCAGCGGAGGTTCAATTGTCAATCAATCTACCAAGCAAGCTATTGAATGGGGTGCAGATAGCTTGCAGGGATTTGTGGAAGACGTTATCGATGAAGGTGATATCTTTACAGTTAAAACTAAAATTGGCAGAAAAGACGGTATTCCTACAGTATTTAGAAGTAAATATTTGATTGCTGCATCGGGTGTAATTGATGTTTTACCCGAATTAGAAAATATGCAGAACGTTTACGATTATGCTGGTTATACATTGCACGTCTGCATGATTTGTGATGGTTTTGATATGTGGGATCGACGTGCAGTTTTGATTGCAGGCAAAGAGTCTCAAATTAATGCCGCATTCGTGATGAACTGGTTTACACCTTATATCACCGTTTTGACTCATGGATTGTGTGAAGTGGGTGACGAAATGAAACAGAAATTAGCAGATTACGGTTATCCTTTGTACGAGCAAAAGATTGCTAAATTCTTGGGTGAAAAGCATCAAATGAGTGGTGTTGAATTAGAAGACGGTACGATAATTGAAGCAACCACTGGTTTAATTAATATGGGTTCGATTTACCACAATAAATATTTGAAGGGTATAGATGGATTGGAGTGGGATGGTGAAAACTTAGTCACTCATGATTTAGCTCAAACTACTCACGAGCGTATTTTTGCTCTAGGAGATTTGAAAAAGGGATTAAATCAAGTTTCTGTTGCAGTCGCAGATGGTACAATGGCAGCCACTCAAATCTGGCGAAATATACGCAGAGCAAGCGAGCCTCGGAAGTGGGTAGAGAATATTAGGTAATGGGTAATTGGGAATGGGTAATGGGTAATTGGTAGTTGAGAATTATTTCAATATGATTAACAAAAAACAAAAAGAAACCGGGAATATTCGGCTTGTTGAGATTGGTGCAAGAAGTCAGAATTAACTCACATCTTGCACCATTATCGTTAAGCCTACATTCCCGCCTTGTAAGCCGGAGGCTTTCTCGCAGAGAAATCAATTTCAAGGCTGATATAGGAAGTACGTTGAAACGCACTAAAAGCCTTGCTCAGTCCTATTTATAGATCCCAAATGGGTTCTATATAGCTGGAATTCAAGCTTGTTTACAAAACTAAATGTAGTTGTGTTTTTTTTGAGCCGACTTACTTATGGTAAAAATAATTAATAATTACGATTTAACTTTCCAATTAACTTATGCTGTTGGTAAAACACGCTAACTTGTGCAAAATCTGCAAATAATCTAAAATTATAGCCCGGTTATAAGCTAGATGATTGTTGATTTGGGAGCAACGCGAAAAAGGTTATTAAAATTTGGAACGAAAATATGCTATTTCAGGATGCGATCGCAGCTAAATTATCTAATTATATCCCACATTCCGCACTTCAAAATGTAGTACACAAACGTTACATGGTGATTTCTGAGTATAAGTAAATAATAAGACACGTAAATGTTCAGTAAACCCGCATTTAAAAATAAACCAAGAGCAAGGTTCCGGCAGGTGAAACATGGCTTCAATTTTCAATTACATAGCTTTTTTATCAATAAAACTAGCGTTCTAAGAGTGGCGATCGCCTCCTGAAATAGCCTCAGCATCGTTTGAGATTTTAGCGAAGAAAAAACTCTAAAATACTTCAAAACCTTTGCATTACCGTAAGAAGCAGTCAAATCCCCCAATAGTATATACATACCATAAAAAATAGCAAGTTCAAACTCCAGCAGAAAATTTTGAATTCCCTTTCGAGGGAAAGTTATTGGAAGATAATCGCTGGGTGATTATGGCTTCATTTTTTTTGCAATTATCATATATCCAAGTTCATGGTGTGATTACAAAGGCGCCTAAGTAAGGCAGTTTCATGGCTAATCACCAAAATTCCTACCTGATGCGCTCTTGCATATTGAATTACCACCTGCCAAATAAGGGCTTGAGTGTTAGCATCTAGCATTGCCGTCATTTCATCTGCAATTAAGTAGCGTGTGAAAGAATTGAGCGATCGCGCCACTGCAATCCTTTGCAACTCACCCCCACTGAGTTCATGAGGATAGCGATTGAGCCAACTTTGGTGAATGCCTAAAGCAGCTAGTAAATCGTCTGAAGGCGGCTGTCCTTCTGCTAAAATCTTGCTAATTCGCCAGCGTGGATTAACAGCTAGTTCAGGGTTTTGAAAAATCATCTGTACAGGAGAATAACTACTGCTTGGTAAGGATTGACCGTTACAAGTTACCTTTCCTTGAGTCGGTTGGAGATATCCAGCCAGGAGTTTACCAATTGTGGTTTTCCCCAAACCACTTGGCCCAGTCAAACCCACAACTTCGCCTTTGGCTAATTCCAAACTAAAATCTTGCAAAATCCACCTTTGCTGGGAATGGTAACGAAAAGATAAATGTTCAGTTTTCAACATGAATACACCTTACGGGAGCGTCCCGCACAATACTAATTTGGGGTCTAGCTTCCAAGCAAGCTTCTGTTGCTAGGGGACAGCGGTTGCCAAATAGACAACCAACAGGTAAATCCTCTGGGCTGGGTTGGCTACCAGGAACTGGGATAAACTCATTTTGGGGAAGCGACCGCCATAAAGCTTGGGTATAGGGATGACGTAGATTTCCAGAAGTAAAATCACCAGCTTTCGCCACTTCTAGTGTTGTCCCTGCATAAAACACAGCCACTCGATCCGCCACTTGCAAGGCTGCTTCTAAGTCATGGGTAATTAAAATTACACCTTTACCCTCGTTAGCAAGTTTCCGCAGATGATTCAACGTCTCCACTACCACCTCTGGGTGAAGCCCAGGAGTAGGTTCATCTGCAATTAATAACTCAGCACATCCTATCGCCGCTGTAGCAACCAGCACTCGCCGTGCCATACCTCCAGAAATTTGAAAAGGATACTGTTGTTTCACCAATGCAGCCAGACTATAACGGTCAAATACTCGATCTACTTCTTGTTTGGCTTTTATCTTAGGTAATCCACTTAAACGACCTGCGCGATGCACCTGAGAGCCAACACGCATCAAAGGGTTAAGATAGCTTATGGACTGGGGAATCAAGGCGATTTGCTTTCCTCGCAACTGCGCTTGACGTTCTACAGTTAACGGTTCTCCCTGAAATATTATCTGTCCTGTTACTTGAGCGTTGTGCGGTAATATACCCAATATGGCATGAGCGAGTAGACTTTTTCCTGAGCCACTAGAACCAACAACTGCCACTACTTCACCAGCATTAACTTCTAAATCCAAGTCAGTAATTACAGTTAACTGCTTCTGGATCTGTCCTGCATCGTACATTGTGAAAGTGACACTCAGATTTTTTACTGATAACATATTAAAATTTTGAATTGTTGCCGTTACTAACCCTGACTTGTTTTGGGGTCGAGTAATGCACGCACACTTGCACCCAAGATATCGAATGCTTTGACCGCAATTAATAGTGCAATTCCAGGTAATACGGAAAGCCACCAGTAACCTGCTGATAAGTAGCGCATTGATTCTGATAGTATGATACCCAGGGCTGGTGTCTCCGGTGAAAGACCTAGACCCAGAAAAGTCAGACCTGCCTCATGGAGAATAGCATGAGGAAACATTAAAATTAGCCCAACGATGAACTGGGGAAACAGGTGGGGTATCATGTGATGACGGGCAATCCAAAATGGCGATCGCCCCAATTTAGAAGATAGCTGCACGTAGTCGGAACTCTTAATTTGCAGAACTTCTGCTCGCAAAAGTCTTGCTAATTGCATCCAATGAGTAATGATGATCGAAATGAACAAACCCCCTACTCCACCACCAGCTGCAAATGCCACTAAGATAATCAGCACCAAATGAGGTAGGCTGAAAAACACATCAATTAACCAAGTGATAGCTATATCGACTTTACCACCCATAATTGCGGAAATTGTGCCTAACACCATTGCAAACACTGCACTACATATAGAAGTGAGTAATCCCACCCATAAACTCAGGCTCAATCCATGCAGGGTGCGGGTGAGCATATCCCGTCCCAACCAATCAGTACCGAAGGGATGGGCAAAGCTAGGTGGTTGACTTTGAGCTTGCAAGTTGATTTCTAGTCCATCTGTGCTGATAATTTGAGTAGCCAAAAGTAGAACGATCAACACGAATAAACAAAGGAGTGCGATCGCTAAAGTTTTACTACGGCGATTACCCAGAATCGACAGATGATGACGCTTTCTAGTCAAAGAAGCAGGAATCGCATTTTTTTGTTTCATGGTATGGGGTTTCCAAGACGAATGCGGGGATCAATGATTTGATAGGTTAAGTCGGCTATTGCATTACCTGTAAACACAAACACTGCACTGAAGAAAACAATACCCACCAGTAAAGGTACATCACCAGAGAGTACAGATTTGATTGTTGCATCGCCCAAACCAGGATAGCCAAACACCTTTTCAGCCAATACGGAACCACCAAACAATTCACCTAAACCCGCAAACTGTAATGTAATCGCAGGTAAGGCAATATTTCGCAAACCATGATGGAGAATCAACCCTATTTTAGTTTCCCCTTGAGCATAGGCGAACAGTGCGAAGTTGCTGTGAAGAATTTCGATTAGTTTTTCACGAGTAGCTAAGGCAATGGTGGCAACACCCATCAAACTCAGTGCTAGAGCAGGTAAGATTAAATGGTAGAGTCTATCCCAAAGGCTGACATCCCGCAACAATACCCCAGGTGGCGAAGCACAGCAAATTGGTGTAACTTGTAGGGTTACAGAAAATAAGGTCAGTAATAGTAAAGCGACCCAGAAGGTGGGAGCTGATGCCAAAGTGTAGGCATACAGGCGAATAGTTTGATCCAAAAATGAGCCTTCTTTTGCTCCGGCGAGGATACCAAGAGTTACACCGAATATTCCTGATAGCAACCAAGCAAGTGACATCAACCAAAGCGATGCACCAAAACGACTGGCAATCACTTGAGATACCGATGCTCGATAAACCATAGATTCGCCCCAATTCCCTTGCAAAAGTTGCCCTAACCAAAGAAAGAAGCGGGTAGTCATGGGCTTATCCAATCCCCAGCGTTGGGCAATTAATTCTCGTTGCTCGGGAGTGAGTGTCAATCTCAGGTTAGCATTGACATAGGCATCAATTGGGTCAATAGGAGATAAACTCATCAACACAAAAGTGAGAATTGCCACTGCCAATAGTAGTAGGAAAAGATAAAGCAGTTTTTTCACAAAGAATTGCAATAAAGAATTCATTTAATTACAAATTACGAATTACAAATTATCTTCCACTCAGTAATGTTACTCAACAACCGTCCTTGGTGACGTAAGGAAGGCATTTTTTTTCTACCAATATCCAGACATTCACTTACTAAATAAGTCTCATTCAGATTAACCAACCAAGCAGAAGCAGCATCTCCTTGAGTTCCAATTCCAGTTTGACCGTTCCAATGTACTTGTTTCCAGAACTTGCTAGCAGCGATTTCATTAGCAGCACCCAATCCTCGATCCAATAAGCGGTCAACTGTGGGATTGGTATAATTACTGTAGTTAGGGCGACCGTTGGGTATCCCATTGGGACTACGGTAGAGGGAAAACAAATCTTGAGAACGTGTTGTTAGAGTGTATAACCAAGCATCATGAGAGATGCGATGCTTCATCTGCTCCCAATATGAACCCTCTGGTTTCACTTTGATCCCGACTGATTTGAGCATTTGGGCGATCGCCATCGCTAATCCTTGTTCGTGCGGTAAACTTGCCATATAAAGCAGGGTAAATTCTGCTTCTGTTCCTTGTTTATCCACTGTGCCATTACCGTTGCTATCCCGCCACCCAGCTTCAGCCAAGATTTGTTTTGCTTTATTGACATCTGCATCAGCAATGGCTGGGGCTGGTTCTTGCCAAGGTGGCCCGCCAGGATAACCATAAACACTCTTACCATAGCCCCACAAAATTGCATCTACTAATGTCTGGCGGTTAATTGCATAGTTGATTGCTTGGCGAATTGCTCGGTCTGACGTGACGTTATTTCCAGTGGGATAACCTTGAGCATTTTTTTGTCCAGTATCGGGGGCAAAAGGTAAGATCGTGACAGTATGATCTAAAGTCGGGACTTGGTATAGTTGCATTCTGGGGACAGAATGCTTTGCCAAGGGATAGGGAATTTTGGCAATTTGAGCGCGACCTGATTTAGCCGCCGCAAAAGCAGCATCTCCTTGGGTGAACAAAAACACAACACGCTTGATGCTGGGTTTTTTCCCGTAGTAGTAAGGGTTAGCTTCCAAAACGATTTGTTCTCCCTCAACCCACTGTACTAACTTGTAGGGGCCAGAACCAATAGGATTGCGGTTGTATGTTTTGCTGTGGGCGTGTTTGGGGACAATCCCTAAGCTGGCGAGTTTGTCAACAAAGATGATATTTGGTTTTTTAAGATATAACTTAACCTCGTAATCGCCTGTAACTACGGCTTTGTCTAGAAATTTTTCTAAACCATTATCTGCTTCTTTATTGAATGTGTAAGCGACATCTTCTGCTGTTAAGGGTTTTCCATCACTGAAGCGGACATCGGGGCGGATTTTTACTGTCCAAATTTTGCCATCGCTACTCAATTTATATTCTTGAGCCAAGTCCATGACTAATCCTTGATTAATGTCACGCCTCAATAAGCGACTTTGCAATAATGGGTTGCCGTAACTATCCCAAGACCAACCATCGGTGGGGTCAAATCCCTGGCGGAAATTAACGTATTCATTCCATCCTAAATCGATAACAATTTTATCTTTAGGAACAGAACGAGCTACTGCTGCGTTGAAATTTGTAGTATTTTGGCTACAGGCAGTTAGACTTGTAAGTAAAATTCCCCAAGTAGCAAACGCTAGCTTTTTCATCCCCTGCCAATGAGACAGCATTGGCTTGGAAATGGCAGCTAAGAAATATCTTTGCATAATTTTTACAACTAGTACGATCCATCAAACTCTCAATCAAAATTTGTATGAAAAGCTACCAATAACCGTAAATGGTTCTTGGGGATTAATTGATGAAAAATCATTAGCATCATAATAATCAATATCAAAGAGATTTTTGAAGTTTAGGCGTGCCTCAAACTGACGGCGGCGATAGAATAATGCTGCATCTGTACGGACATATGAGGGTACGGTGACTGTGTTAGGCAGTCCACCTTGGCGCTCGCCTACATACACTATCCCCAAGCCTGCACCCAACCCTTGCAGATTGCCACTTTGAATTTCATAAGTTGTCCATAAACTCGCGCTATTGTAAGGGGCATTTGGTAAGCGATCGCCAACCGGAATGAGATTATCTTCTGTCACCTGTGCATCGGTATAAGCATAGGTAGCAATGATATTCCAGCCAGGTAAAATTTCCCCATTAATATCCAATTCAACCCCCCGACTGCGTTGTTCTCCTGTTTGGATTCTATCAAAAAAGTCATCTGAGTTAGGGTCTGTAGTAGCAACATTCTCGCGTGTAATTTGATATAGTGCTAGACCTGCTAATAACTTTTTATCGAATAACTCCTGCCGAATTCCCACCTCTAATTGCTCCGAAGTGACTGGCTCAAAAGGTTCCCCGCTGGAGTTTCTGCCAAAAACTTGTGGTGTAAATGAATTAGACCAACTAGCATAGAGCGTCGTTGTATCACTGGGTTGGTAAACAATCCCAAGTCTCGGTGAAAACTGACTATCACTTACTTCATTAAAGCTAGTGTTTGTTTCGCGGTCTTCGTAGAAGCCATCGACATTATCGAAGCGCACTCCTGCTACAATTTTCAAACTAGGCAGCACTTCAGCAATATCCTGAAGGTAAATACCAAGGGTATCATTACCGTATGCCTCGTTAAAGCTCAGTGAAAGTGCTTCTGTTGGTCTAGCACCGTAGATTGGATTAAAGATATCAATGGGAGCGATTGGCGCACCAGAGAATTTATAGGCATACTCTAAGCGGGAGTACTCCACCCCAAAGAGTAGATTATGCTTCACCGAACCAGTATTGAACTTTCCTAAAATTTCATTTCTCAGGGTCAGATTTTCCAGATCGTTAGTGCGTCTTTGGAACTCCCGATTCAATGTGCGACGATCTGCTTGTAGTCCACCACTCTCAATTACTCCCTCATCAAAAACATCTTGCCAAAGTGTATTAAATCCTAATCGATACTGCCAGTTATCGCTAAACTCATGTGAAAATCCGAGTACAAGGGAGTGAGCAGTGAATCTTTCACTGGCTAAATCTGGTTCACCCAGATAGGTTTTCGGGGAAATTTGTAAAAATTCTGGCTCGGCTGGAAATATTTGATCGTCAGAGTAATCGGCATCAACATATTCGTAATCAAAACTCAAAGTAGTACGTGGACCGATGTTCCAGGTCAAAGATGGCGCAATAAAAAAGTTTTTGTAGTTAAGGAAGTCACGAAAACTCCCCTGATCTTGATAAGCGACGTTGAGACGATACAGCAGCGATTGATTTTCTACCAATGGGCCTGTTAAATCGACTTCACCACGATAAAAGTCGAAACTCCCAACAGTAGCTTTGACTTCATAACTTGGTTCTTCAAGGGGTTTTTTCGTCAAAATATTCACAACACCTGACTGAAAACCACCACCGTACAAAGCTGCCGCCGGTCCTTTAAGTACCTCAACTCGATCAATATTGGCCAAATCGCGCGGAAAACCGCCCTGAGAGCGAAATCCATTGCGGAGATTTTCAAATTGATCGGAGAACCCACGAATGATAAAACCCGATGTCCCAAATCCATCTCCACCTGTTATCCGTTGGACACCACTGACATTATCAGTAAATTCATCCAAACGTACTACTCCTCTATTCTCCAGCACTTCCCGTGGTACTACCTGAATTGATTGCGGAGTGTCTTCAATGGGAACTTCAAATATTGTCCCCGTGACAACGAGTTCTATTGGTGGTTCTTCGCCTTGTTCTGTGGTGTTTGCAGGAGGTTTATCCGGCGTTTGTGGTTGTTGTGTGGAAGTTGTAACTGGTGTGGCAACAAAAATTAGACCTTTATCGCTCTCATATAGCTCAACCTTCGGTAAACCAGTTTCACCCGTCACCATGATTCGGATGGTATTTGCATCCTGATTTGTCACCACAACATCAGTAATTCCCGCAATTGGTTTTTCTTGACGAAATAATTCACCAGTATTTAGCTTCAGTTGAGCGTTAGGAATATCAACGATAAAATTATTTCCTTCACTCTTAGCTACTGCTTGCAATTGCTTAGGATTAGATGTTTCTAAAATTACTTCAAAACTATTCTCGCTGGTGTTTAAGTTTACCCCTGTTACTAATATGACTTGATTTTGCTGCTGTGCTAGCAAGTCTTTGGCGGTGGTGTGGGGACGTTGAATATCTCTTATCTGGGGAATTTGTGTGACCGGTACTTTTGCTTTTGTTTCGGCTTGAGAAACTATATTTTCTGAATTTAAATTAATCTGGACTAAATTTTCTTTTTCCTGTGCTTGTACAGACTCAGAACATAGCAAACAGATAATTCCTGCAATCCCTAAATAACTAAAATGTCTTAACTTCAAGATTTTCCTCCACTTCCGAGTCTGATAAATCGACACTTACAATTTCAGCCCATAACACAAAAGTTTTATGAGTTTTTGACTTTTAAATGCTGTAATATTTTTTATAAGAATGATTATCATGCTATTTTCCGTAGAAAAACATAAAGAAAAAATAAATATGTGTACCTCAGTTGTTTAGGAAACGCCATATCAAAAATTTTGAATTGGAGCAAAGCGACTTAACCGTAGTTTCTGCACAGGTATAATTCATCAAAATCATCTTCAAAACCTATAGGAAAAACTACCAATAACTGTAAATGGCTCTTGTGCGCTCAAGCTACCAAAATTATTAGTATCAAAATATTTCAAATCAAAAACATTTTTAAAATTCAGTCGTGCTTCAAGCTGCTCGCGACGATAAAACAGTGCTGCGTCCGTTCGCAAATACGATGGAACAGTGAATGTATTGGGTATTGCATCTGGGCGATCGCCTACATACACTAATCCTAAACCACCGCCAAATCCTTGCAAATTACCTTTTTGAATTTCATAGGTTGTCCACAAACTCGCACTATTGTATGGCACACCCCCCAGGCGATCGCCAACTGGAATGACATTATCCTTTGTCACCACAGCATCAGTATAGGCATAGGTAGCAATAATTTTCCATCCAGGTGATATTTCCCCAGAGATATCTAATTCTATCCCCCGACTGCGTTGTTCTCCTGTTTGAATTCTGTCAAAAAAGTCATCTGAGTTCGGGTCTGTAGTAGAGACGTTTTGGCGTGTAATTTGATATAGTGCTAGACCTGCTAATAACCTTCTATCAAAAAACTCCTGCCGAATTCCCACCTCTAATTGCTCCGAAGTGATTGGCTTGAAAGCTTCTCCAGAGGTGTTTCTACCAAAAATTTGTGGTGTAAATGAATTAGAAAAACTAGCATAGAGCGTTGTTGTATCACTGGGTTGGTAAACAATGCCAAGCCTCGGTGAAAATTGGCTATCACTTACCTCGTTGATAGTGGTGTTTGTTTGTAAGTCTTCGTAAAATCCTTTGGAGCTATCGAAGCGGACTCCTGCGGCAATTTTTAAATTAGGCAGCACTTCTATGAGATCCTGAACGTAAATACTAAAAACATCATTGCCGTAAGTTTCAAAGTAGTCTAGTGAGAGTTCCCCAGTTGGTCTAGCACCATAACGAGGATTGAAGATGTTAATGGGATCGATGGCTGTGCTGAAGGATTTACCAGGATAGTCCAAGTGCGAGTATTCTACCCCAAATAGTAAGTTGTGCCGTAATGACCCCGTGTTGAACTTACCAAAGAGTTCGTTACGAAACGTTAAATTATTCGTATCACTATCACCGACTACATATTGACGGTTTAGCGTTTCCCCATCTGCTTGCAATCCTCTTCTACTCGCTCGCTTTATACTAAGTTCCTGCCAGAGGCGGTTAAATGTCTGTTTGAATTGCCAATTATCGCTAAATCGATGCTCAAATTCGTAAGTTAGCGAGTTAGCACTGTAGGTTTCTAGATCGAGATCGGGTTCTCCTTGATAAAAGCTGCGACGGACGTTCAAAAACCTTGGATCTGCTCGGAATGTACCAGGATCTACTGATTCGTAGGTTAAGTTTTCGTAGTCAACGCTCAATGTAGTGCGATCGCCCAGTTTCCAAGTCAAGGCCGGCGCAATAAAAGTCCCCGCATATCTACCAAAATCACGAAAACTCCCTTGATTTTGATAGGAAGCGTTAAGTCGGTATAGTAGTGATCCTGACTCGGTTAGCGGCCCGGTAAAATCAACTTCACCTCGATAAAAAGCATAACTACCAACTGTGGCTTTTACTTCATATAATGGGTCTTCTAAGGGCTTTTTCGTGATTGTATTGACAGTACCAGATTGAAAACCACTGCCATACAAAATAGCAGCAGGCCCTTTCAAGACTTCAACACGGTCTATGTTTGCTAAATCCCTGGCAAAACCGCCCTGAGTGCGAAACCCGTTGCGGAGAGTTTCGTAGTCGTCAGCAAAACCACGAATGATAAAGCCTGATGAACCAGGTCCTGTTCCTCCAGTTAATCTTTGTATACCACTGACGTTATCAGTAAACTCATCTAAACGTACTACTCCCCTATCTTCCAGCACTTGGCGCGGAATTACCTGAATTGATTGCGGAGCGTCCTGAATCGGAACTTCAAATCTTGTCCCCGTGACAACGAGTTCTATTGGTGGTTCTTCAGCTTGTTCTGTGGTGTTTGCAGAGGGTGTATCCGGTGTTTGTGGTTGCTGTGCAGAAGTTGTAGCTGGTGTGGTAACAAAAATTAGACCTTTATCGCTCTCATATAGCTCAACTTTCGGTAAACCCATCTCACCCGTCACCATGACTCGGATAGTATTTGGATTTTGATTTGTCACCACAACATCAGTAATTCCCGCAATTGGTTTTTCTTGACGGAATAATTCACCAGTATTTAGCTTCAGTTGAGCGTTAGGAATATCAACGATAAAATTATTTCCTTCACTCTTAGCTACTGCTTGCAATTGCTTAGGATTAGATGTTTCTAAAATTACTTCAAAACTATTCTCGCTGGTGTTTAAGTTTACCCCTGTTACTAATATGACTTGATTTTGCTGCTGTGCTAGCAAGTCTTTGGCGGTGGTGTGGGGATGTTGAATATCACTTATTCGGGGAATCTGTGTGATAGGTACTTCTGCTTTTGTTCCCTCTTTAGAGACTGTATACTCTGGATTTAAATTAATCTTGACTAACTTTTCTTTTTCCTGTGCTTGTACAGACTCGGAACATAGCCAACAAACAACTCCTGCAATCCATAAATAACTAAAATGTCGTAGCTTCAAGATTTTCCTCCACTCCACACTCTGATAAATAGACACAGAAAATTTCAGCCCACAACACAAAAGTCTTATGAGTTTTTGACCCTCATAATGCTGTAGTAGCTGTAATATTTTTAATAATGATAATGATTATCATACTATTTTCCGTATAAGAAAAGAAAAAATAAATACATTTTTATAAATTTTTACAATTTTGAAATTAGAGCCTTACTTTCTTGGCATTATTTTATAGAACCCATTTGGGATCTATTTAATCGGCAGCCAATCTTTTAAGCATCAATCGGACACAACAAAGATTAATTTTAGCGATAGAATGTTCAAGAGTTCTTTCAAAGTTTTTTACTAAGCTTTTGCATCTCTCCATCCAAGAATTGGTTCTTTCTATGACCCATCTTGCTTTGACTGGAATAAAGCCTATTTTCCCTTGTTTTTCCTTTTGGGCTTTAGATGGTTTTGGTGAAAGCTTAAACCTAATTTTGGTCATTATTGGTGGGTAAATTTTTTTCAACTCTTCCTGCAATTTTTCCGGGTGATATCCGTTGTCAAGCAGGATTGTGATTTTAGGAATGTTGACGGGTTTAGATTTGAAATAATCAATATTATCTGACAACATTTCAATTAATCCCAAATCCAAATGATACGCCCCGCTTTGGTGCAGTGCGTAAAAAAAGGAAACCCCAAGCTATCTACAGCAAGCGTGTCTTTTAATTCCATTCGTAGATTTATAAAAACAAAACCCCTTGGATTCCACACTTGCATTACAAGTGTTTTTTACCGCTTCCCCATGCCCAATCCCCATGCCCAATTCCCAATTATTTGAGAAACCACTTAAAAGCTGATACCGTCTGAAGATTAATAAATCAACTTTTGGGAATTTCAGCTTGAATCGTTCTAACTACTGGCAACTTGTACCTTATATCCGTCCCCAATCGCAAACGATCGCTAAGGGTTTTGTGGGCATTATCGGATATGTTATCGCAACATTAGGATTAATTAAACTTGTAGAAGAATTAGCAACTCCCTTCGGACAAGGAAATGTTTTACAGATAGCAAAGCTTGCGGTTATCTTAGCGGCAGTTTTCTTAATTAGAGGCTTTTTTCAATCAGTACAAGATATTTATATGGCAAAAGCTGCTTTAAGAGTAGCTTTTAATCTCCGCAAGCAAGTTTACGCTCATCTACAAAAGTTGAATCTGAGCTATTTTGAAACCGCGAAAGCTGGGGATTTATCTTACCGACTCACCGAAGATGTTGACAGAGTTGGGGAAGTTGTCCATAAAATGTTTCACGATTTTATCCCTTCCTCGCTACAGTTGGTTGCCATTCCCATCTATATGATTTATCTTAGCTGGCAACTAACCTTAGCTACATTAATTATTGCTCCCTTGATGGGTGTGTTGATTGCTTGGTTTGGAAATAGGCTGCAAAAGTTATCTCGTCGCAGTCAAAATCATGTATCGGATTTATCGGCAATTTTAACCGAAGTATTTGGTGGAATCCGGATTATACAAGCGTTTGCGGCGGAGTCTTACGAAGTTGCTCGGTTTAGTAAGGAAGCGGAAGGCACTTTAAAAGCTAAGTACAATACCGAAAGATTAAAAGCGATTCAAATTCCAATTATTGGATTTTTACAGGCATTAAGTTTTATATTATTATTATTCTTCGCTGCTTGGCAGATTTCTATAGAAAATATTACAGTTGGAACGTTTTTTAGCTATCTTTCTGCAGCAGCTTTATTAATCGATCCCGTAAGTCATACTACTAATAACTATAATTTATTTAAAGAAGGTGAAGCTTCTGTTGATAGAGTTTTTGAATTATTAGCAATTAAACCAGCGGTAGTAGAAAAACCAGACGCGATGATTCTTCCGCGAGTTACTGGTAAAGTAGAATATCGCAACGTTAGCTTTGCGTATCAACCAGATAAACCCGTAATTCAAGATATCGATGTATTAGCAATGCCGGGAGAAGCAATTGCTCTCGTAGGTGCTTCCGGTGCTGGTAAAACTACATTTGTCAATCTTTTACCGCGTTTTTATGATACTCAAAAAGGTCAAATACTAATTGATGGAATAGATATAAAAGATGTTACATTAAATAGTTTAAGAAGACAAATCGGAATAGTACCTCAAGAAACCGTGATGTTTTCCGGTACAATCGCTGGAAATATCGCTTTTGGACAAACCGACTTCGATATGCAAGCCGTTGAATCAGCAGCGAAAATCGCCAACGCCCACGATTTTATCAGTCAAATGCCCGATGGTTATTATACCGTAGTCGGCGAACGCGGCGCGAGCTTATCTGGGGGACAAAGACAAAGAATTGCGATCGCACGTGCTGTATTACTAAATCCGAGAATTTTGATTTTAGATGAAGCCACATCTGCACTAGATTCGGAATCGGAAGCTTTAGTACAGGAAGCTTTGGAAAGATTGATGGTAAATCGCACCGTGTTTATAATTGCTCACCGTTTGAGTACGGTTAGGAAGTGCGATCGTATTTTAGTAATGGAACATGGGGAAATAGTAGAATCGGGAACTCATGATGAATTGTTGGCTTTTGAGCGTCGGTATGCCAGGTTTTATGCAAGGCAGTTTAGTTGAAATGAAATATAAATTTATCAATTGAATAATTCGGAATTATATATTTTAAACGCAAAGGGACGCTAAGGTAAACGCAAAGGGATGCAGAGTTTTTTTTATTTATCTTTTAAACAATTCTAAGGTAATAGGAAAAGATATTATTGTTTATTTACCTTCGATATCGCTAAAGAGGAAATTGTCCGATGGATTCGCTAAATTCTAATTACCCTGACATTATCGAAAAAGTACTACAAGATTACGCTGATTTTTTAGGTAATGATGAGAATGTAAAAATAGAATTGGTATTTGATAGGGAACGCGATAGATATCTTTTAGTAGAAGCTGGATGGCAAAATGGTTATCGTATTTATGGTACTTTATTACATATAGATATCATTGATAATAAGCTTTGGATTCAGCACGATGGTACAGAAGAAGGTATTGCTTTAGATTTGGTTGCTCAGGGAATTCCTAAAGAGAAAGTTGTTTTAGGTTTTAGAGATTTTGAGCAAAGAAAACTTTCGGAATTTGCAGCTTCATAATTAATTATTCTATCTTGGTATTCACCCAACCCCGAAATTCTTTGAATCTCAAGAAATCAAACTTTGAGAACTATCTCTAATCTTAATTTGTGGAATTTGCGATTTGGGAATACCTTTTAAATCAAGGGCATTTTTTCCAAATTCAAAACTATCTTGATAATTCCGAGCATTGAATAAACCCTCATAAAAACCAGTCGCAAAGTTAATTGCAGCGTTATCCCCAATAGCTTGATTCATCCCAATTACACAGTTAATATGTTGGTGAATTGCTTCTGCTTGTACTTCGCTATAACAAGCATTCATCACTACACATTCAACATCATTTTTAAATAACTTAAATAAACCTGCTAAAGACTCGCTACTGACAAATTGCTTTTGTTCATTTTCATTTTCTAATAGTAAACCATCATCCCCCGCACCATGCCCGCAAAAGTGAACAATATTTGGATTGTGGTGTATTTTTCCTTCTGCATCTGTCAACGTGTAGAGATTCCACCAGTCTTTATACTTTTCGCTGATGGATTGCAGATAAATTTCAAATTGCGGATGGTTAGCTGTTGTCACGCACTGATTTTGTACCTAAAACGGTAGTAAGTTTATATATTAGCTTAGAAGATGTTTGGGAAGTCTATAAATATATCCAAAACCTCTCTCCAAACCTCTCTCCAGATGCGGAGAGAGGCTTTAAAATCCCCATTCCCTCGTAGGGAAGGGGGGTAGGGGGGTTAGGTTTTCGAGATGCTGGAAGTAAAACATAATACTTTTCAAACATCCTCTTAGACGATAAATGCATCAGAAGTATCCTTGAATATTTCCTATCTATTACATTTTGTGGGGCATTACTGATTGTGTTTCGCTGTCTCTAACCATCGCTTACCCATTTCAATGGGAATACCCAAGTGATTTTTTACTTACGAGTCATACTCACCACTACATTAACTGTAAGCTCCGGTAACTCACCCAAAACTGGTAAAACATCCTCTCCCGAAAAAACAAGGGGTAGCTCATCACCAATCCATACCCAAATTTGTTGACGATTTATATCTATTAACCAAGCCAATTGGGTTCCATTGCTCAAACAGTGGAGAATTTTGTTCTGTAAATCTATAGTACTTTGCCCCGGAGAACGAATTTCAATTAACCAATCCGGCGCACCTTCAAAGGCTCCATCTTCATCAGAAATTCTTTGACAAGCAATTACAGAAATATCTGGTACGGTCGATAATGGAGGTACAATATAGCGTAATTCTTGTATCGCTTCAAACTGCTCGGTATTATTATTGATGTAATTTACAAGATTGCGTTGCAACCGGGAATGAAAAAGAGTTGGCATTGGTTTTTGCACCGCTTCCCCATTAATTAATTCCCATGCAGGAGAAGCCTCAATATTAGGTTGAGAAAGAAATTCACTTAAAGGTATTTTTGCAACTGACTTTACCATGAGCCGTTAATAATCGATAAAGGAGAATTTTATCATTTTGAAATTTATTCTCCCCCCTCTCCCCCCTCTCTCCAAGAACAAAAAAAGAATATACTACTAAATAAGGTAGTTCCATTCACCAAATTCTTATTGTACAAGAGGTCAAGATGGTACAGACACCTACTACTTCTGAAGCCGAAACCCTATTGCTTGAATTGCCTAAAACCCTTGGATTATATGTTACTCAAGAACAGTTTTTAGCCTTGAGTGTAGCAAACCGAGATTTGAAACTTGAAAGAAATGCACAAGGAGAATTAATTGTGAATCCACCAACTGGCTGGGAAACTGGAAGATTTAATTCGAGTATTTCTGGAGAGTTGTATTTATGGTGGCGCAATTCCGGCGAAACGGGGTTAGCTTTTGATTCTTCTACTGGCTTCATTTTACCTAACGGTGCTACTCGCTCTCCCGATGCTTCTTGGGTTTCTCAACAGCGATGGGATTCACTCACAACCGAACAAAAAGGAACTTTTGCTAATATCTGTCCCGATTTTGTAGTTGAGTTACGCTCTAGCTCCGATAGAATTGAGCCGTTGCAAACTAAGATGAAAGAATATATGGATAATGGCGCAAGATTAGGCTGGTTGCTCGATCCACAAAATCGCCGAGTAGAAATTTATCAACCAGAAATAGAAGTAAAAATATTGGAAAATCCTGTTGAGCTATTCGGTGAAAAGGTTTTACCTGGTTTTGTGCTGAATTTACGTAGGGTGTGGAATTGAAAATTAATACATAACCATCCTTTTAAGAAGTGATTATTATTTTCATTTAATATACAATCCCCACTCAATAATTACTGAGTGAGGATAAAATTATATTCCAAAAGAAATAGTTTACTTCAATACTCTATATACATGGATAGATAATTATCCTCAACTGTTCTCCCAAAGAACAATATTATGATAAACTCCTTATTACGTTCGCCTCCAAAATCGAACGCAAAGACGAAACCCCTGAACTTGATACGGGGAACATCTACCTTTCTTGATAAAACATCACTTGAATTACGATCGTTAATGTAATTCTGTGGAAAACCAAAATTTAGCGGTATTTAAACAGATTTTTGATCTATCTAAACTTCTGCAATATTAACCTTTAACAATTTCTATTACTGATACAAATGATACCAAATAAAAGTGACATCAGGTAACAATATTTTCTTTACATAAGTTTTATCTATGTAAATCAAGATTATAATAAGAAAAACTTTAGTAAAATTAAAATATTTATCCTAAGACAATATAGGCTATCAAGCATAGATATTAAGCGATAGGGACAAATTGCATACAGCAGTCTAACAATAATTCTTTCCCCTCCGATTAATAATGGTAATCTTCTAATGGTACAGGAGTCGTTGAAGGCGGTGCAAAATTATCCGGGGGACAAAGACTTTGAATCGCGATCGCTTGTGCTATATTACTCAATCCAAGAATTTTGATTTTAGATGAAGCGAGATTTGCATTCGATTCGGAATCGTAAGCTTTAGTTTAATCGTACCCCCCCCCACACTACATCCCCAAATAGACATCTCCGGAAAACATTTCTATGGTTTTAAATTACACACAAACCTAACCCCCCTACCCCCCTTCCCTATGAGGGAATGGGGGTTTTAAGCCTCATGAGGGAATGGGGGAGAGGTTTGGATGCAGTTCTTTTTCTTTTCCGGAGATGTCTAATAAACTCTTGCGAGCCATAGATATGACAGGTTTTTTTTTGGGTTTTTATTTCGTGGTGGTTGTTCGTTGATTTGATTGAACCTTTTTAAACTAAAAGTATTTTTTATTTAAGTACAACTATCAAAATAGTTAGTATTACCGAACCTATTTTTATTCTTTGAGTGCTAAAAAATCAGAATATACCCGCTGATTGAAACTTGATTAGTATAAATGTGATGAAAATAAGTGTTAATCGGAAATCTTTAAAAAGTAATTTTTTGAATTTAGGGACTTTATTAATTGCTGGCAGTGGAGTCAATTTTGTAATTGTTCAACCATCTTTAGCTAATACGCTCTCTCAATTTCCTGATGCAGAAATCATTACTGAGGAGAATGCCAAAGCAAACAAAGATATTTATCTAGATTGGCAGCTTATCCAAGAAGGTACAATAAATAATTTTACGGTTTTTGAAGGTGAAGATAGTATTCCTAGCGAATCTATTTCAGAAGAAATTATTTTAGTTGTAAAACTGAATGCAAAGCGCGTCTATGTATACAAAGGCGATCGCGCAATTACAAGTTATCCAATAGCCGTTGGAAAACCAGGTTACGAAACTCCGCAGGGCAGCTTTAATATATTTTCTAGAGAAATAGATCCAACTTTCAAAAATTTTAAAACAGGAGCAATTATTCCACCGGGCAAAAATAATCCTTTAGGTAATAGATGGATTGGTGTTTGGAGTGATGGTAAAACTCAAATTGGATTTCATGGAACTAATCGTCCGCAATCAATTGGGAAAGCGGTTTCGCACGGCTGTATTCGGATGCACAACAAAGATGTTATTGCACTCTACGAACAAGTCAAAATTGGAACTCTGGTTCGAGTAGAGCCTTAAAAATTACTGATTTTTTAGTAAAAGGAATATAATTTAAAAGCAATTTTTCAAATAAAATGATGTAGTTGTGGTTTGTAAAATAACCATTACCACATCATTTAAAATATTTAGTTTTTTAGTTTTTAGTTTTTAGTTTAGAGTTGTATTTTTAATCCTATGAGCGCAAACCAACCGATTGCTTTAATTTATAGCGGAGAAGGTGGAGATTACTTTGGTACAGAATATGATAAGCTGCCAGAAAATGTCCATCCCAGTATTATTGAAATTGCAGCATTGCTCGCGAATCAAGGTATGGTTTATGTCGGAAAACTAATTTGCTCGCAATTTCATCAGATAGAAATTTATGCATATGTTAGCCCCGAAAAGCATTTTGCAATTTCTGTAATAGCACAAGAATCCAATTTCCAAGGAATTGATTGTGTCTCTAGATTTGCCGATAACAGCTATCTTACAACCACCACGGTAAAAGTTATTCAAAACGCTTATGAAGAGCAAGGTTTATTTCGCGTTTCCCTCCCCGGTTTAAACGTAAATGAACTGATATCGCAGCATTTAGATTACGTCAAAGACTTTGAAAAACGTTGCGGTGAAGTGCTAGCGATGTTTGACGATTTATTAGCGATCGCTCACATGGTGGATGAATACACAATCCGCCAGCAATCCAATCCAGGGCACGGCTTGTTGCAGTTTACCAGCGGGCTTGCTTCGGTTGGGATGTCTCAAGTAATGGAAAATGATGTTGATGGAGAAGATGAAAATATACCTTTGTCGGAACAACTTGGTGATGCTGCAATGTACGGTAAATTAGCCAAAGTCGAGCAACTAGTTGCACTCTGTGCAGACGTTAACGCAATTACCGAATGTGGCAAAACTCCGCTAATGTTAGCTGCAATGTACGGACATAAAAATGTTATGGAAGCGTTATTAAATGCCGGAGCAGATCCAAACCTTGGAGGTGAAGAAGAATTTGAAGAAGGTACAACAGCCTTAATGTGCATTGCTAGCAGCCTTTTTGCTTCTAACCGCGCTGAAATAATTAAGTTTCTAGTTAACCGGGGAGCCGATGTGAATGCACGTAATGATAGCGGTGAAACAGCATTGATTATAGGTTGCGATAATGCCGATTCAGTCAAAGCATTGATTGAAGCGGGAGCCGATGTCAATCAGGGAGACAACGAAGGGAATACGCCGATAATGTTAGCCGATTGGGCAGTACAGCAATTGCTGCGTGAAGCTGGGGGATGAAGAGATGGGGAGAGGGGGATGGAGGGATGGGGGAGATGGGGGAGATTTAATTATTAACTCCTAACTCCTAATTCCTAAGTGCTAACTATTTAATAACCCTAAGAAGCAATGTCAGCAAATTTTTTCCACCATCAAAACCTTCTAATTCTGCTGCTAAGTGGGCTAATTCTTCAGCTTGCTCTAAAACAATATTAACTATAGCTTTCCGCAAATCTAATGCTGCTTTGATTTCAACAGATTGCCAAGGTAAAGAGGTTAAACTAACGGTTTCTTTCCACAATTCAAAAGACTTACGCGGACATAAACGTAAATTTCCTTCTTCTTCGTAAACTTCAAATGCTCGATCGGGATTACCTCCCCAATTAACAGTTTGAATTACTTCGGGACGAAACCATAATACATAATTCCTTTTACCAATTGGAATCGCTAATAATCCACTTCCAATATTTTTAAATTTTTCCGCTTCTGGATAAATTTTCGGTAGAGAATCTGTATAGAAAACTTCCTCATCAACGTTTTTTTGCAACCAGTTAACTAAATCGTTTAAATCTTCTTCTTGGGGAGTTTCACCCACCTTAGTGTAATTACCACCAAAACAAATTGCTGCACCTTGAGCGCTAGTTAAATCCAACAAATTTGACTGATGCTCGATCAAACCAACAATAAAATTACCCACTTGAGATATACTTTCAATCAAACTAGATTGAATAGATTTCAACTTGATTCGATAGTCGCGATCTTCAGTTTTTTCTCTTGACGAAATTTCGCTAAATATCATTCTTCCCAAGAATTCACAGGCTTTCCGCAATTCAAAGGAAACGAATTTCGGTGTTGGATGGTGACAAGCAATTAAGCCCCAAAGTTTACCTTCTTTAATCAAAGAAATAGTTAAAGAAGCACCCACACCCATATTATGTAAATATTCTACGTGACAGGAATAAGGACTTCTCAAAGTAGAATGACTTAAGTCAATGGGACGATCTGTAAGTGGATTTAAAACCGGAAATATATCTACAGGTTCCTCTTGACTATCTTGGATCAATCTAATCAAATTAGAAAGAAACATTTTTCTCGCAGGTTTAGGAATATCCGACTCTGGGAAATTCAAACCCAAATAAGGCTCCATACTTGCGACTTTATCTTCAGCAACTACGCAGCCATGCCCATCACGATCAAATTTATAAAGCATCACCCTGTCAAACTCGGTGACTTTTCGTACTGTTTCGGCAATAATTTGACAGTAATCTTCAAGGCTGGCAGATTCTTGTAACTGATTTATAGAAGCTTTAGCTAAATGATAAAAGCTCAAAAAAGGAATATTATCTTCAGAAATTGCTGGTTCTAATTCTAATATTAAAATTCCTTCCGAATTGCGATGAAATACCGCGTCAAATACAGTATATTCTTCTCTTGTTTTCTTTACCCAAACTTTTGTCGGATTAGTAAAATCGAGAGCATCTTCTGCTAAACGAGATTTGATTCTCCCGATTTGATACGGATCTAATAAATCTTCTAAATTTGTTTGTAAGAGTTGTTCTAAAGAAACATCAAGAATCGAAGCAGCATTGCGACTAACTTGTAAAATATCTAGTGATGGTTCTTGAAGAACAAGTAATACACCATGACTCTGGATTTGACTACCTAAATGAATTATTGGTTCTTTCAGGCTAGTTAAATCTAAAGAACTATTACTTGAATTTTTCAAAATATGCAACTCCAATAGTTTTCGTCTTTGTTAAATATGTTTAAATAATTTTTATCTTATGTTATATAGCAGTTAGATACTATTGTTAAAATATTATCTGCAAAGCATCCTAAATAATTAAACCTAATTTGTATTCTATTTAACAGAATTTGCACAAAGAACGTTATATTTATTTCTATAAATGTTTGCTAGATTAAATCTCGTTTTCAATATAGCAAATTACTAGATACATTCCCGAAAAGAAATATTAATAAATATGTACTTACTCTGTAGTATTTGGTAACTGATAACTGATAACTGGTAACTGGTAACTGACTAAATCCAAGAGGTAAACAACATCCGCAACTTATAAGCTTCAGCCGAAAGAGGTAAGCCCAAATATATGGGCATCCAAAAACCAAAAGCGATAATAATTAGAAAAGTAATCGTAAGTCCGAAAGCCCGAAGTTCGATATGATAACTACGCAAGCATTTATCTATCAGCCAAGCTAAAGCCATAAATGCGAACACAACAGCAGTCATATAATGATATATGAAAACGCAACGATTAACTTTTACCCAAGGTAATAAATTAGCTGCATAATTTATGATTAAATATAAAGCAATTCCACTATCAATAGAAAATGATGAATTAACATATAAACGCTTTTCTTTAATCGAAGGAATGATTATTTGTCTAAACAAAACAGCGACAATTAAAAACATTAAAGCAGCAAAACCAAACCACCATAACAACGGATTGCCCATCGCATGAACATCATATATAACTTTACCCGTATTTGAAGGTAAAGGTGGCCCGATAATTGATACGGTTTCGTTTGTACTTGATGCTGTTTGGTAAAAATAAGCAATCGGACGAGTTAATAACGGCCATTTATACCAAGCTGCACAATAAGGATGAATATCGGAAGTATTACCACCAAGACGACCGTGAAAAGATAAAATTTGGGTATGTACTTCTATAAAATTAAATTTAGGATTTTGTAGAAGATGCGGTATCCAAATTAAACTGTATGTTATCAGCGGGATTATTCCTAAGTAAAACGCAGCAGTAAAAATCTTTAGCTGACCTAATTTTTGTAGCGGTAATAGTAAAGATTTAGCTGTCGTTTGTTGAGGTGCAGTTAATGTCGCGGTAGATTGTCTTAATTCCTCTGTAGAAACATAATATTGATCTGTTTCTAAAATACTTTTTGTATTATTCCTCCTATTTTTAGCCATAAAATGTTGCTTCAACCAGGCAAGCATCCAGTTTAAATATACGCCGATTAAAAAGAATAAGCCATTCCACTTTGTGGCGATCGCCGCACCAAAACTAATTCCAGAAAGTATTAAATAAAATTTACGCTGTTTTTTAGTATTTGCTAAAGCGATTAATAATAACCACTGTCCTAACAATCCAAAAATAACTATATACTGATTAATTAAAGCATAGCGAGACTCAACCAAAAATATCCCGTCGCAAGCCGTAAATAAACCTGCCAAAAAAGCAAAACTACGGCGATAACTTAACTGATAAGCAATCCCAGCCACAATCAGCGGAATAAAAGCCCCAAACAGCGCATTTATCCAGCGATAACTCCAAGGCGATCGAGCTACACCTGTAAGAACATTTACCGTATCTTGCCAAAAAGGAAAATAAGAACTCAGCCACATTCCAATGGCAATAATATATTTTCCTAATGGTGGATGCCCGTCAAAAAATGGAGTTTGACTCAGATAGTTTTGAGCAAACTTAGCGTAGTAAACCTCATCAAAAACTAAAGTGTTAAATCGTCCCAATCCCCAAAACCTTAAGGCAAGCGACAGCACAAATATAGCTATCATGCCAATTTTAAACCAAGAAAAAGACTGTTTTTGAGTCATCAGTGAATTAATCTAACCGAAACCACTACATCTCTACATCATTGAAGCGCATTTTTGATTTATTTTCTTGCGAATCCAATTTGAATAATAAAAGATTTACGCCATTGTAATACTGATTTGTGATTCCTAAAGGTTTCATACCTAGTCGCTGAGTGACTTTAACTGAAGCGTGATTTTCCGGTTTCACCACTGCATAAATTACTGGCAACTGTAAAATATTGAATCCGTAATTAATTATTTCTCTTCCTGCTTCCGTTGCATAGCCTTTACCCCAAGAAGCTTTTCTCAAATGCCAGCCAACTTCATAATCATTTGTAGGTTGACGATTTATATCGGGTAATTGCTTGAGCAGAATCGTTCCTACAATTGTTGTTGATTGCTTTTCTACAATTGCCCAAGCTCCGGTTGTGGTATTGTCGCTTTGCTTATAGCGTTCGATTGCTGCTTCTAAGCTTTGCCGCTGGGTTTCAATACTCGCTTCAGTTTTACCAGTACCGATATAACGCATTACTTCAGCATCACCGTAGATTTCAAAAGCTTGTTTCGCATCGATTTCGGGAATCCATCTGCGGATAATCAAGCGTTCTGTTTCGAGTAGCGTTATCATTTATAAGTTATTTGTATGTAGGGTGCGTTATGGCTTCAGCCGTGAGCGCACCGGAATTTTTAATAGTAACTGTTAAGTTGGGTGAAACGGAGCCTATTCAATTAGCTTCATAAACCACCTTGGAATAAATTCCCAGGCTTACAAACAAAGTCTGATAAATCAGACTGGGAAAAGTTTTTAGTGCGTTTTAACGTACTTTGTATATTAGCCGCATCAATTTATTTCAAGGGGGTGCTTAATGCAAAAGTTAAATATCCTACCAATTTTAGAGGACTTTAGTCCTTACTACGAACCTTTTATATTTTTCTTAAATACGAAATGTTGGGTTACGACACGATAACTTTAATTATCGCTACAATCAAAATTAAGGCTCTTCAGTATATAGTATGCCAAACTATTAATTAAAGATTAAAATCCTACTTTTAATAAGGGTTTGAACGCCAAAATCATAAAAAAGCTCAAAATGTTAGTAAAAAAGGTTTACTTTTCTTATACAGCATAGCTTACAAGTTTTAGACAATGGATTTTAGCATAGTAAGTACTGAAGAGCCAAAATTAATCTTCGTGTCTAACCCAACCTACAATTAATTACAAATTTTCTTCTACTTTGGCAATTTCCAACATTGTCTTCAATACGGAATCGGGATTTAAACTAATTGAATCAATCCCTTGCTCAACTAAAAACTGAGCAAATTCTGGATAATCGCTTGGTGCTTGTCCGCAAATTCCAATTTTACGGTTATGCTTTTTCACGGATTGAATTGCTAATTTCACCATCCTTTTTACCCCTTCACTACGCTCATCAAACAACCTCGCTACTAACGAAGAATCTCTATCTAATCCCAAGGTTAACTGAGTTAAATCGTTGGAACCAATCGAAAAACCATCGAAAACTTGGGCAAATTCTTCTGCCATTATCACGTTATTTGGTAACTCGCACATCACGTAAACTTGCAAACCATTCACACCCTGCTGCAAACCGTTTTTCGCCATTTCTTTTATTACCAAACGCCCTTCATCGGGAGTACGACAAAAGGGAATCATCGGAATCAAATTAGTCAAACCCATTTCTTCCCGTACCCGCTTTATCGCTTCACACTCCAACGCAAAACCTTCACGATAGCGTTCGTCATAATAACGCGCCGCACCTCGCCAACCTAACATCGGGTTTTCTTCGTTGGGTTCAAATTGTCTTCCTCCCAACAAATTCGCATATTCATTACTTTTAAAATCCGACATCCTGACAATTACCGGCTTAGGATAAAATGCCGCTGTAATTCTAGCGATTCCTTGAGCTAATTTATCGACAAAAAATGCTGGTTTATGCTCGTAAAGTGCGGTTATCTGAGCAATTTTATCTTTTACAAATGCATCTTCCAACTCATCAAAATTAAGCAACGCCATCGGATGAATTTGAATTTGATTGGCAATAATAAATTCAGTGCGAGCCAATCCCACACCATCATTCGGAATTGTAGATAAACGAAATGCTTCTTGAGGATTGCCCACATTCATTAAAATTTGCGTTTGGGTACGAGGTAAATCTTCTAAATGCACTTCTTCCACTACAAAAGGCAACAATCCTTGATAAACCTTACCTTCTTCCCCTTCCGCACAAGAAACCGTTATTTCTTGCGAAGTTTTCAAAACCTCGGTGGCATTTTCACACCCGACAATCGCGGGTACGCCCAACTCTCGCGCAATAATAGCTGAATGACAAGTTCTTCCCCCCGAATTAGTAACGATCGCACTGGCTTTTTTCATAATCGGTTCCCAATCGGGGTCAGTTCGATCCGTTACCAGTACTTCCCCTGCTTGAAACTGCTCGATTTTACTAATATCTAGAATTACCCGCGCTTTTCCCTGACTTATAGATTCCCCGACGGCACGCCCGGTGGTGAGGAGGGAGGGGGTAGAAATATTCATCTTGTCTCCTTGTCCCCTTGTCCCCTTGTCTCCCTGTCCCCCTGTCCCCAAGAATTTATAACTCCGCAGAATATTACTCACCTTCTGCGACTGTACCGTTTCTGGACGGGCTTGGACTATAAATAATTCGTTGGTAATCCCATCTTTTGCCCATTCCATATCCATAGGTGTATATTTACCGTGGACGTTGGAATAATGATCTTCTATCAAGCAAGCCCAACGCGCTAGCTGTAAAATATCTTCGTCGTTTAAAGCAAATTTTGCTCTTTCGGCAGAAGACACCGGCACATTTCTTATATTTTTTGAGCCGTCATCGTAAACCATTTTGATTTCTTTACTACCCAATCTCTTATCAATAATTGGGCGATATCCCGATATCAATGTTGGTTTAAAAACATGATACTCATCGGGATTTACTGAACCTTGAACTACATTTTCCCCCAAACCATAAGCTGCTGTAATCAAAGCCGCATCTTTAAAACCAGTTTCGGTTTCAATGGAAAACATTACCCCAGAAGTTGCTAAATCCGAGCGCACCATTTTTTGCACTCCTACCGCTAGCGCAACATCAAAATGATCGAAGCCTTTGGTTTGTCGATAAGAAATAGCTCTATCTGTAAATAAGGAAGCAAAACAACGATGAGTTGCTGCCAAAACTTCTTCTACCGTGGTGACATTCAGATAAGTTTCCTGCTGCCCCGCGAAACTCGCATCTGGTAAATCTTCAGCAGTTGCACTCGAGCGCACCGCAACATCAGTATCGGCATTATACCGATCGCACAACTTCTTATATGATGTGGCGATCGCACTCCTAAAATCTTTGGGAAATGGAGTATGCAGCAACAACTTCCGCGCTTTAGAAGCTCGGATGCGTAAATTCTGTAAATCCGAAACATCCAAATCGGCAAAAAGATTCCGCAGCTTTTCTTCTAACCCTGCTGACTTAATAAAATAACGATAAGCATAAGCAGTAGTAGCAAAACCAGTAGGAACATTAACCCCTTTCGCACTCAACCTAGCAATCATTTCTCCCAAAGATGCACTTTTTCCGCCAACGATAGGAACATCGTTAATACCAATTTCATCAAACCACAGCACGAATGCTTGTTCTCTGGAAAATTCACCAGTGGTTTTGTTCGCAAGTTCATTCATAATTATTTTCCCCCTGAAAAGATGCAGGAATATTGATTTCTTTTAACCATCAGCAGGCAATGTTAGCTTCTCTCTAACAATTGCTGCTCCAAGTTTCCAACCACCATAACAAAAAAAATAAATAAATTAGGTAGGAGTTTTAAATCAGTCAGTGCTTGTCAAAGGCTCAAGAATATCAATAGACATCTCCGGAAAACATTTCTATGGTTTTAAATTACACACAAACCGCGAGCCCCCCTACCCCCCTTCCCTATGAGGGAATGGGGGTTTTAAGCCTCTCCCCCACTGGGGGAGAGGTTTGGATGCAGTTCTTTTTCTTTTCCGGAGATGTCTAATAGTAGAAAAAAGCTCAAGATCCTTCTTAAGGGAGTTTCAGCTATTTTATGCCTACCGATCAAAAATACAGCTATAAGCTTGACTTTATCTTTACAAAAAGGTATATTGCAATACCACTAAAATAAATATCATTCGTTTCTATCTTAATTAGACAATTAAATACCACATAAAAAAAGACAGCACCCCCCAAACATAAAAGCCATACTCGAACCGTTAACGGCTCTAAATAGCTAACGCAGGGGCGCGCTGACTTCAAAAAATGATATCAAAACTAATTTGGACGGAATTTTTCAGATTAAAAACAGAGATTCTATAGCTGTTGCTAGGATTGAATATTATTTAGTTTGATTCGATCGCTAAAGGAAAAGTCTGTCACTCAATTTTGGATACCGGGATTGATGATTTTAGATTATTGCCATAGTCGAAATGGTCTTGCTTGAAACCATTTATAATTTAATCCAAAATCTAAAATCTAAAATATTCACCAGTTTCTACCAAAACATACACAACAAAGCCGATCTTAAAATTAGTCGTTTTCCCACACCTCTCTACCAATTAAATCCGCTATGCGATCGCGCAGCAAAAATTCGCATTTTTCCAGCTCGCACTCAACACAAACCCACTCTCTAGCGGGTATGTATTGACATAACGTATATATCGGCTGTTGTCGGCTAACTACTCCTTTATGAACCAATCGTCGCGCTTCATCCTGAATCACGTCTAAAGAGTAATTGATAGAAGGCACCGTATTCACACTCATAATTGCCACTCGCTATTTTACACGTAAGTATTATTCCCAAAATTTACCCGAAACGAACATGGTTACAAACCAATTCGTGATTACTTTTTTTTGTAATTTGCTATACGGAACTGACTTTCATTTTGACGCTATAAAACCTCAAAAAATATAAAGATATGTTAAGAAAGTCATGATTTTATGACATATTTTTCAGTTCTGCTAAATATATTTTTTAGAGGTAGTAAATATAACATTAAGATATTTTTTTTGATCGTCCTGTTTTGTGAAAGAACTTTGTCGGCACACTTAAGCGGATAAAATCAATGTAGTAAGCAAGGTTAGTAGTCTTATAAATAGATTGAATAACCTATCTATAGCAATCCCCCCGCTTGAGCGCATCTGTCCGTAGGGGAACAAGCAAAAAAATATCGAATTAACAGAAATGTATAATAATTAGCTTTATATAAAAATTAAATTACAACAAAAAAGCTATACACTTACCTACTGTTAACAATTCCTTAAACAGATTAGTAATTGCTTAGTTAACTAAAATACTACCTACAAAGAAAATACCTCGGATAAATTGCTGTAGCAACTCAGAGATAATTATAAATTGTGCCGAACTTCGCATAAAGCATCATTGATTAATTTCAGCTATCTATCTGGTTTGCGTAGACAGTGAAATGCGCTCGCACAAGGTGTATAATCAATAACTGGTACTCGATAATTAAATCCAATTAATTTACGTAAATTATTGGATAAGACATTGTTAAGTTTCGTAAAGTGCCTAAAATCTGTTGATAATAGGTGTATATAACAATGTATGATATTAGGTTTCGTAAAAGAACTCATAAAAATGTTATAGCGTAAGCTATTACTATCTAATCTAAGAAAATAGACAGATCCCGCATTAAAAAGAATTGATAGCTTGTAGTAAGCCTACTTTCTTGATTTTTTTGGGAATGGAGAGTAGCGAACTAGTACCGCTTCGCGGAAGTAAGAAGTAAGAAGTAAGAAGTAAGAAGTTTGATTTTCTAGGCTTTTCAGCTATTTTTAATGGTTGCCTTATTTACGCCGACTTGTACTAGTTATTCTTCTCTTTGTCTCCCCATCACCCCATCACCCCATCACCCAATACCAATAACCAATTACTAATTCCCCAAGAAACAGAAACAGACGCAACCACCGTCACGCCTGTTATCTGTATTTAGCCAGATTTTAATTCATTAAAAAAACTAATCGCCAAAATTCCCATTCAGTCAATATTTTCTGCCCCTTCTTGAGATTCTGGTTTTTGCCTATCTTGAATTTGGTTTAAAAGCGATAGTACCTTGTTACCCCTTTCAATCGAACGATCTTCTAAGAAAATTACTTCTGGGGTACGACGCAAACGGACTCTTGAACCGAGTTCGCTGCGGACGTAACCAGTTGCCGATTTTAAGCCAGCCATTGTTTCTTCTCTGGCTTCATCGGTACCATAAATTGAAACGTAGATTTTGGCGTGTTGTAAATCGCCAGAAACATCTACATCAGTAACGCTAACCATTCCACTACCCACTCGGTCATCTTTAATTCCGTTGAGCAACATTTGGCTAACTTCCCGTCTAATTAATTCAGCAACGCGGGAAACGCGGCGATTAGTAGCCATAAAAATAGCCTCCTAACAGAGGTTTTACTACAGAATATTTAGCTGGAATTTAATGTGGAGGTCAAACCCCCCACTAAATTGTACTTAAACCAAGCATTGCACGCAGGGTAAAAGAAACAAAAACGAGAATCCCCACTAAGAATCCGACAAAAATAATTGAGGTGATAGGGCGTTTGAACACTGGTTCCACCCAGCCAAACGCATTCAGAAATATACCCAACGCGGTACTTATTAAGTAGCGGGGGTAGCGAGAGACGTTATCCCAAAAACCATCAAACATCTTTTTTTTAGAGCGACTTATTATAAACTGCTTTATTTTTTGATGTACTTACTCATCCGTCATTGTAATCTAAAGCAAGGTAAATCTCTCACCTGCGGATAAAATTCTTAAATCAGTTACCAATTACCAGCTACCAGTTACCAATTGTTCTTCCCTGTTCCCTATTCCCAGATTCGGCGTTCTCTATTCCCTGTTCTATATGATTTTCTAAAACTATCAAATATTGATATTGATTAAAATTTCTTTTACAAACAATGAAAATACTTTAACGTATGCAATAACTTTAGTAGAGGCTCCCTATTTATCCCCGACAAATTAACAGGCAATTAAGGCATTTGTTATTTGTATTTGTAGGGGAATTAGGCGAGTATTTTCACTGTTTGAATGTGATGAAATCATCTATAGTGACTGTAAAATCCTATAAAGGTTGAATAAGCGAAGGTAGGCAAGATGTTATTAACCAAGACTTTAACCTGCTTGAACTTCAGTATTACCGTTACGGATAGACCATGCCATTTCTAGCAATTTAGTCCAGCGCTTTTGTAGTTGTTTGGGAGTACACTTAAGTTCTTTTGCAATTGCTTGGTCGTTTTCTTTAGCACTTTTCAACTCCAACATTTGACGTTGTTGTTCGGAAAGCTGACCGACAAAAGCATCCCACTGAGTGGAAGACATTCCCAATTTTTGCTCTAAAGTTGCACCCAACCACTGGTGTACCAATTGCCAGTTATGAGTCCGGGCAAACTTCTCTACATGGTACTTAAAACGCTGCTGTAGATAATCGCGCTGACGACTAGTTAAACCTAGTATTCTGTCAATTTCTGGAGCGCTGAGGTCTTGCAGTTTCAATGTTAAGTAATCTACACAGTCAGTTTGACCTTGAGCCTGTAAGTAATTCACCAACTCAGAAACTACTCTATCGCGTTCTGCTTCTTCGGCTGGATCGAAGTTGGATTGTGCAACCATTTGCGATCGCACTTGTTGAACTGCGGAACTACGTTGGTAAGCTTCAGCATCTTCGGATTTGGCTGATTCTAAAGCCATTTCCATATCAACGGTGGTTTCTTGAGGTAAACGACGGCTGAAGCCTTGAGCGCGGAGGATAATTAACTGCTGGTTAGCATTGCCCGGTAGAGAAATACGACGCTTGGCATACTGTTCGGTAAATGCCATGTACTCTCCTAATTGCAAGCGAGTCCGGGGAGTGTAATCAGCTGGTAATTCGTTTTCCCGACGAAAGGCTTTAATAGCTTCAATATAAAATGCTTGTAAAAAATCTTCAATCAAGCTGTAACGTGCATCAAAACCTAACTGACAACCGGGGAGACTAATGTGACGGTAAACCATAGAACCAAGAGTGCTATGTAATTCGACCCTACCGCGTCTGGAACCTAGTTGATAGTAGTGCAAGCACTTTTGCAAGCGATGCCGCGATAAACTAACTAACCAAGATTTAACTTGTCCGGATGATTGGATGCGATAGCTTTTTTCGCAAATACGTTCGACTTCTTTAGCTATGCGGTTAGCGACTAATTGAATAGTAGCAGGGGTAGCTTTAACTTGGGACTCTAGCTCTTGACATATCTGCTGAACTAATGCATTGTTAGTATCCTGTGATTGTAAATTTGCAGTTTCATTTGCGGTTTCGTTATCAACAGCAGATGTGGAGGAAGGTAGATTCGCAATGTTTGTTTTCATCATTTTTTAGGATTGGTACTGCACCGTAAGGACTACGGAGCCAGTCTGGGGAGGTACTCCAGAAAGAGCGTTATCTTTCAAGAGTCGCCATCAGCACTGCTCACATTTATGAATGTAAGAAATATCCGTAAGTTCCGGATGGGCTGGTGTGTCGCTTTCTTCGAGTTTATCGAAATTGCCACTGTCACACTCCTGAGTATAAATACTCGAAAACGCCTTAAAACCTTATAAGGTATGGCTTTGTGCCTTAGTGACTCTGCCCCCATTTTAACCTGATGAATGTGACAATTCGAGAATTGGAGTATCAAAATTGATTAAAAATACAAATTAAACCAACAGGCATTTTTGACTTCGGTAAAGAATAAAGGAGAGGGGGTGATGGGGTGATGGGGAGAGAGGGAGACAAGGGGACAAGGGGACAAGGGGACAAGGCGACAAGGGGACAAGGCGACAAGGGGACAAGGCGACAAGG
>NZ_CAWUDI010000047.1:0-67689 GCF_963920925.1 Calothrix sp. CCY 0018
GACAAGGGGACAAGGCGACAAGGGGACAAGGCGACAAGGGGACAAGGCGACAAGGGGACAAGGGGACAAGGGGACAAGGGGACAAGAGGAAATTTCAACTCCTAACTCTTAACTCCTAACTCCTAACTCTTAATTCCCCAATCCAAAATCTAAAATCTAAAATCTAAAATCCAAAATCCAAAATTGTTAAATCCATCCTTCGACTTCCTCCCAACCCAAACCTTGACGTATAACTGTTGGCTGTTCCTCAGTTAAATCTAAAATTGTGGAGACTTGATAACTAGGCTCTTTGCCAGTATCTATGATTACGTCTACCAAGCTTTCCATCCGGTCAAATAGCTCCACTCGCGATAAAGTTTCAAGTTCAAGCCATTCGTCATAATCGGCATCTGAAGGTGGTGGTATATGGGCTGAAGTTGAAATAATTGGGTTTCCCAAAGCTTCTAATAACGACAAACAAACCGCATTGTCAGGTACTCGAATCCCAGTAGTTTTACGTTTTGGATTTTGTACTAATTTTGGTACTAACTTGGTAGCAGGTAGCAAAAAAGTGTAAGTTCCCGGAATCAGATGCTTCATAATTCTATAAGCTGCATTATTGACAAAAGCGTAAGTAGCCACGTTTGAAAGAGAAGGACATAAAAATGTCAGTGGTTTGTCATTCGCTAACTGCTTTATTTGTCGTACCCGCCCGATAGCGGACTTATGGTTTAAATCGCAACCGATCGCATAAACCGTATCGGTGGGATAAAGCATAACAGCGCCACTTTTTAACGCGACAATAATATCTTCTATTCGGCGATTTTGCGGATTATCAGGATGGAGGGTAAAGATTTTTGCCATGAGAGAAAAATATTAGTGTGTAATAAATGAATTAAGAATTGGTTTTAAAAGTAAATAGGGTTGAGGGTTGGGGGCAACGGGGAACAGTGGAAACAAAGAATATTAATTCAGAAAAAAATGTTATGAATAAAACATATTTTTGATATAAACAGCTAAAGGAGGTTTTTCACCGGAACTTTAGCATAAAAACAAATTAATTTCTAATCTAAAATCCCTAATTAAAAGTCTCTTAACTGGTAACTGCTAATTGTAATCATGAGTAAAATTGTTTATTTTCAATGTCCAACTGGAATTTCTGGTGATATGTGTTTGGGAGCTTTAGTCAGTCTGGGTGTAAGTATTGAATACTTAATTGAAAATCTGTCGAACTTAGGAATTGAGCCAGAATATAAACTGTGGACTGAACTTGTTAGCCGTAAAAGTCAGCAAGCCTCGAAAGTTCATGTAGATTTAATCGAGAATCACCCTTCGGGTTCGCCACTTCGCTCAACGGAGGGAGACGACCCACGCGAGTGGTCTCACCACCATCATCAACATCACCATCACGGACGACATTTACCAGAAATTGAACAAATCATCGAAAAAGCAGGTTTGCCCCCAAGGGTTAAAGCTTGGAGTTTGGCAATATTCCGACAATTAGCAGTGGCAGAAGGAGCGGTACACGGTATTGCCCCAGAAAAAGTTCATTTCCATGAAGTAGGTGCTGTAGATGCCATAGTGGATATTGTAGGAACTTGTTTGGGTTTAGATTGGTTGGGTATTGACAGCGATAATCAAGGATTACCTTTACTATACTGCTCTAAGCTGCCAACTGGCGGAGGAAATGTACGTGCTGCACATGGAATAATGGCTGTACCCGTGCCAGCAGTATTAAAATTGTGGGAAATGCGGAAATGTCCGGTTTATAGCAACGGTATCGAACGAGAATTAGTTACACCAACAGGTGCCGCTATTGTGACAACTCTTGCAATAGAATTCGGTTCTCCACCCGAAATGAATATTGAAAAAATCGGTATGGGTGCGGGAAATAAAGATTTAGAAATACCAAATATTTTACGTATTTGGTTGGGTGAAACCACAGATGATGATATAAACCAATTACAAAATTCAGAAATTAGTCCTTATTTAGAAAATATTTCGGTTTTAGAAACACAAATAGATGATATTAGTCCTCAAGCAATAGGTTATATATTTGAAGCATTATTTGCAGTAGGTGCCGTAGATGTTTTTACCCAAGCTGTAGGAATGAAAAAATCTCGTCCGGGAATTTTATTAACTGTAATTTGTCATCCACAAGATTTAGCTGAATGTGAAACGGTTTTATTTCGAGAAACCACCACATTAGGAATTCGCCGTTTTACTCAACAACGTGCCGTACTCCAAAGAGAAATTCAAGATTTAATTACTGAATATGGCAAAGTTAGAGTTAAAGTAGCGTGGAAGGGAACAGTACAAGATAAAGTTATTGCAAACGTACATCCCGAATATACAGATTGTGCCGAGTTAGCACGAAAATATGATATTCCCTGGCAAGAAATTCATCGCCTGGTATTGCAAAGTTGGTATGCAAAAAATCATCAATAAATTTATAATACAAGAAAATTTACGGAGAGCTTCTACATAAGACCGTAAAATTACTGAAGACTTTGGTTTCTTTGCTTTGTTAAATTTATTTTGTCTGTTTCAAAAAATACAGGGTATGAAAGTAAGCGCTCGCAACAGTTTCAAAGGTACCGTGAAAAAAATTATCCCCGGAGCAATCAATACAGAGGTGCTTTTAGAAATTGCCCCTGGAATAGAAGTAAATGCGATAATTACAAAAACATCGGTAGAAAACCTTAATTTGACAATTGGTCAACCAGCCTACGCGATGATTAAATCATCTGATGTAATAGTTGCTATAGACTAAAAATTAAGTATATTGAGTATGAATCAGCAGTTTATTTATTTCCATAAACTGCTTATTTTAGTCTTTTTATGATAATTTTTGAGAGATAAATCATTCATAAAAAAAAATCCCCTTGATTTTGGAAGAGGACTAAGTATGTTATGACGATTATTAAAACGACACTAAAACCAAATAATCAAAATCTAAATGTAGTTCTCACAACTCCTTCATAAATAGTGTCATTGTTACTATTATGTTCGGGATTAAAAATAACAATCAAAGCTGGCGTAATTGATAATCTAGGATTAACTTGATAGCGATATAATGCTTCTAAATGGAAAGATGTATCGCTATCTTCGCGTCGATTAGTAGTAGGAGTAACCACAGCTGGACCGAAATCATTACTTGTCACTTTCGGTGGTTGACCAAAAATAATTCCACCCAAATTACCTTTTTTACCTAAATCTGGGAAAGCTAAAGTAACAGCCCAATTCCAAATATCGGCTTTATCACCTTTATTTACATTATTCGTCGTAGCGACATTACCGGAACTTGTTTCCGCTTTTGCTTGAGTGTATCCCAACCAACCAGAAAGCACGAATTTTGGATTCAAGCGATAGCTGGTTTGTAAGCCGTAATGATTAGCTGAAGTTGCAATCGTGTTACCAAAGGGAGTAGCAGCAAAAGCACTACCTTCGGAACCAGAAACGTTGACATCTCCTGTTGCGACACCATTAATCGCACCGCTAAAGTAAGAATGAGCGTAGGTTAAAGCAATGGTTGTATTTTTATTTGGTTGAATGGCTAATTGAGTTAAAGCACCATAACTACCATCGAATAATCCTTTCTTGATTCCTGGATCTTCCACGTTACGAGCCAAATAACCAGCTGATAGAGTAAAGGTGTCATTCAG
The DNA here is from genome assembly GCF_963920925.1 of Calothrix sp. CCY 0018. Lineage (NCBI taxonomy): Bacteria > Bacillati > Cyanobacteriota > Cyanophyceae > Nostocales > Calotrichaceae > Calothrix > Calothrix sp. CCY 0018. The sequence goes on from NZ_CAWUDI010000047.1 coordinate 3,645, forward strand.
CTTATATGTTGCACTCACCCCAGCACCTTTACCAGCTGCAAGTCCGGTGTTGCTAGCTCGGTAAATGGGTGCGAATCGACCAAAGCGAGATAATGCACCTGCTGTAGCTGCGGAAAACTGAGGATTAACAGTGTTGAAGTTATCGAAGAACGACCCACCAACGGCATCAACAACAATATTACCTTTTTCACCCAAAGGGAAACTATAGAATATTTTACCTACATCTATAGTGTTTTCCTGTCGAACTGTTGTATCGTATCCCAGACGGGTCATATTTGTACCAGTAACACCACCGTTGAAAGGAATAGTGTTATTAGCTTTGAGGATAATTCGCAAGCGGTCTTTTCCTGTAAAGCTAGAATCTAAAATTAAACGAACGCGATCGCTGAAAATTGTATTGTCTTGCAATTTAGAACCCCCGGCACCATAAGCAGATGCTCTAACTGCATCTCTTTGATCTGGGGTAAGTGCAGGGTTATTAATCTCTCTCCACCGATCGGATGTCAGCGCTCTATCGTCACCGAATACACCTCCCACATTAAAAATGGCATCTCCACTTAATTTAGTGGTAGCGGAAAACTGCTGACTTTCCAAAACTGCCGCCCGTGCTTCTAAAGGGTCAATTCTTCCTCGCAGTTCGGCTAGTCCGTCGGCAAATTCTTCTGATAGCTTTTGCAGTTCTATTAAGTCCTCTTTTCTAACTAGATCGGCTGTACCCGCAGCAATCAGTTCGTTGACTCGATTTAAACAAGCATTCAAACCAGCCGCAAATTCATAGCGAGTCAAGGCTCGATTACCTCTAAAAGTACCGTTTGGATATCCGGCAATACATCCATAACGTTCAACTAGCGATTGTAGGGCTTGAAATGCCCAGTCTGTCGGCTGTACGTCCGATAGTTCCGACACCGATGTTACCTGTGACATGGTTGATTCTGAGTCTGACGCATTATTTTGATCAGATTGGGAAACAGGAATTAGCTGGTCTTTAATTGGATCGAGTTGTACGGATATATTCCCTTCAATATCTATTTGATCTAACTCTGACTGCTGAGAATTTTCCGAGGTTGATTTTGCCAACGCAGCACCAGCAAACAAGGTATATGCAGCCAAAAAAGGCGCAATCCGCAAGGAATTCCACAAAATATTAAACATTTACCTCACATCTCCAAATATGCTGAAAATACCACCAACCCAGTTGGTAAATATTGTTAATCTCCGAGATGCTTCGTTACAAAGCTTTACGCAACTTTAAAGTAGCCAGAACTACCCCACCAAGCAAAAAGCCAAAATTCATCGATGGTTCGGGAACTTTAGTAACTACAAACGAAAGTTTGTCAGCATAAGCATCATTGACACGTCCGCGCACGTAATTCATATTCAACGCAACGTTAACTTGTCGCGAACCAACCGGAAGTATCCCTTGAGTAGACTTAAATAATAAGCCAGTGATGTTATTCCTTTCCTTTGGAGTCGGTGAAGCAATATTAGTTTTACCCAAAGACAAACCATCTCGATCTAAAAAATCCAGACTTAGCAATACATTGTCTAAGTCGGTGTCATATCCACCCAACCAAGCACCCAAATCGTAACCACCTTTACCTGCATCAATAACTGATGCTAGGTCAGTCAGATTAATTAATTGAGAAGCACTTGAAGAAGCTCTATCTGCACCACCAAAAAACAAATTTTGACCTCGATTCTCTGGTCCGGGACTATTAGCGTCAGGAAGTCCGCTGACACGCACTGAAGTACCTTGGTTGTTTACAAACTCAAAACCACTGGCTCCGTAGCAAAGGATGCTAAAGCTACCAGTTGTTTTCCAAGCCGGAATATCCGGTATGTCAGAACCGACAGCATTCCCTACTGGATCGCAAGTTCCTTGTTCCCCATTACCGTTGACTATCAAATTTTTATTTAGCACTGCATCTTTAGTTTTTACAGCTGCATAGAGAGGATTATTGCTAAGTAAATTTAATGCTAATCCTGTAATAAGTAAGACGGTAAGCAAAGACTTTTTCATAAATTTTGAAAATGTTTAATCGGTATTTACCAACTTAATTGGTATCAACTTTATACCAATTATATTGGAAATAATGTAGTTGTTGTTACAGTTTAAGTTTATTTTAGTTGCCCTGTAATCTCTAAATAAAAGCAGTTACTTATATCTGCACTTAATACCACTATGAATAAGCGAAATTAAATTATTTCGGTTGGATTATAATTTTCTTCTTTTATATACCAACTTTGTAAGTGTAGATTTAACATAATAGTTGGTATTATAAAGCTGCTGTAACTTTCGATACTTAATTTAAAATTATTTATGTTTATTTTGGATAATAGTAATATGACACTGCTCGCAATCCGATCGCATTCACTCGATCGCGATCGCAATATCTGTAGATTTAATTACTGCATAAGCTTCCTCACCCACAGCAAGTTCGAGTTCTTCGGCTGAAACTCTGGTAATGACTGAAGTTAATTTAACTCGATGCACAATTTCTAGTGTCACTTCCGCATTAACTGCTCCAGGAATAATTCGCGTAACTATACCTTTTAGGGTATTGCGAGAACTCACTTTTAATGCTTTCTTTGGACTGCTAGTTTCTGTATCGGGTAGGAAATTAGCATCAATATTATCAACTTGCTTAGTAGATTTCTGACGACTTTTTTTAGCTGGTAGAGGATTTTCAATCTCAATTGGTTCCTCTTCGGTTGGTAATGGTGGTGCAGAATGCTTACCCAAAGTCCGCACCATTTCCCGTAAAATCTCAGTTTTAGTCCGCTGAGACTGCTGACAGAAATCGTCGAGGATTTTCCGTTCTTCCTCTGATGTTTGAAATGTAACCCATCCTTGTTCTTTTCTTGGCATAAATATTACCAAATTAATTGGTAAGTTGGTTAAAAGTTGGTATTATAAAAACAACCATTAATTTTACGAGAAAATTTCTCATTATTTGTCAATAATGAATAGAAGACAACTTTTTGCTTTCGTTGGTACGATGATTGCCAGTTTGTTGTTGACAATTGGCTCACCGTTATTAACTCCTTCTACTTCAACTGTAGTTGCCCAATCAAATACTACTTTATTAGTATCCACTGCTGCTAGTTTAAAAGACGTAATGGAGGAAATTAAAGGTAATTACCAAAGAAGTAATTCTGGAGTCACTATCAATTATAATTTTGGCGCTTCTGGTGCTTTGTTGCAACAAATCCAGCAAGGCGCTCCAGCTGATATATTTCTTTCTGCTGGTAAAAAGCAGGTAGATACCTTAGAACAGTCAGGAAAGCTGGTTGCAGGTACTCGCAGCGTTTTAGTTAAGAATCGTTTAGTATTGATTGTTCCCAAGAGCAAAGTTGGTGTCACCAGTTTTTTTAATTTGACTAGAGACGATATTAAAAAAATTGCCATTGGTGAACCCAGAAGCGTTCCTGCTGGACAATATGGAGAACAGGTACTGCAAAAGTTGGGTATTTACAACAAAGTAAAGTCAAAATTAGTTTTCGCTAATAATGTGCGTCAAGTTTTAGCTGCGGTGGAAGCTGGAAACGCTGATGCGGGTTTAGTTTATCGAACTGATGCCAAAATTTCTAACAAAGTTAAAACTGTTGTGGCTGCGGATGAGAAGTATCATTCACCTATAGTTTATCCAATGGCAGTATTAAAACAAAGTAAGAAGGTTGCTGCTGCCAAAGAGTTTGTTAACTATTTATCTACCGAACCAGCTCAAGCTGTGTTCAAAAAATACGGGTTTATTCTGCCCTAATAATATTTGATATAAAGTCCGATTAATTAAGCGGTCAATTGGCTTGATTGTTACATCCCAAAAATACAAAGTCCACGGCGACTAAAGTCGCACGCGGCGTTTTTACTCTTGCCCTAAGAGGACATACTGCGCGAACAGGTCTAAAGACTCTGAGTTTCCAAACTACCGAGAATTTCTTATGAACAAGACACAAATTACTTCTTTTTTGGGCTGGGTGTTTCTATCTCTGTTAATAACTGTCGGTTGCAGTCAAATTACCCCTAATCCTTCTACAACTTCACCATCCGCAGCATCAACCGCGAGTTTAACCGTATCGGCAGCTGCTAGTTTAAAAGATGCGATGGAGCAAATCAAACCTTTATACAACCAGGAAAATCCAGAAGTTGAATTGACATATAACCTTGGTAGTTCGGGTGCATTACAGCGACAAATTGAACAAGGCGCACCTGCTGATATTTTCGTTTCTGCTGCAACTAAACAAATGGATGCTTTAGAAAAACAAGGGCTTTTGTTAGAAGGAACCCGTCAAGATTTGTTGAAAAATCAATTGGTATTAATCGTACCGCAAAATTCTACTGGGGTAAAAGATTTTCAAGACTTAGTAAAACCAAGCGTTAAGAAAATTGCATTAGGTGAACCCAAAAGTGTTCCCGCAGGACAATATGCTCAAGAAGTCTTGACTTCGCTCAACGTTTTAGCACAAGTAAAACCCAAAGCTGTGTACGCGAAAGATGTACGTCAAGCGTTGAACTACGTCGAGTCAGGAAACACCGACGCTGGTATCGTTTATCTCTCAGACGCAAAAATCTCTCCCCAGGTAAAAGTTGTCGCAACAGCAGACGAAACAACCCATAAGCCAATTACTTACCCTGTTGCAGTTCTCAAAAGTAGTAATAATATAGACGCAGCTAAGGAATTTGTGCAATTTCTCTCAAGCGATCAAGCTAAAGCTGTATTTGAAAAACAAGGATTTACAGTAATTGTAAACTAATCAAATAGCGAAGATGGGTAAAACTGTTTATTGATAATTGTTCATTGTTCTATGCCTCAAGATTTAACTCCCTTTTGGATATCAGTAAAAACTTCTTTACTCGCAACAGTAATTACCTTTTTCGTTGGGATTGCTGCTGCTTATTGGATGCTGCAATATCAAGGTAAAGGTAAGTCATTTATTGAAGGAATATTTGTTGCTCCCTTAATTTTGCCTCCTACTGTCGTTGGTTTTTTACTGCTGATGTTTTTTGGTAAATTTGGTCCAGCAGGGCAATTTCTGGATAAATTCGGCGGCTTTAGTGTTGTTTTTAACTGGTATGGAGCTGCGATCGCGGCGACTGTTGTTTCTTTTCCGTTGATGTATCGCACGGCTTTAGGGGCTTTTGAACAAATCGACCAAAATCTTCTACTGGTAGCAAAGACTTTAGGAGCTTCTCAATCAACAGTATTTTGGCGGATTATGTTACCCCTATCGCTACCTGGGGTTTTAGCAGGGACTACATTAGCTTTTGCTCGTGCTTTGGGAGAATTTGGTGCAACTTTGATGCTGGCTGGTAGCATTCCCGGACAAACTCAAACAATACCCCTAGCGATTTATTTTGCCGTGGAAGGGGGAGATAATAACGAAGCTTGGTTTTGGTCCCTGGTAATTATGGCTACATCTTTATCCGGGATTATTGGGGCGAATATTTGGCAGGAATCACGGAGTAAGAGAAAAGGGAGAACAGGGAAGAATATACAACTAACGCCTCACTCCTCACTCTTAACTCCTAACTCCTCACTTGCTGCTCCCTACTCCCTAATTGTTGATATTTACAAGCAACTTGCCGATTTTGATTTACAAGTCTCATTCAGTGCAGATAACCAACCTTTGGGATTATTAGGAGGTTCTGGGGCTGGCAAGAGTATGATTTTACGCTGTTTGGCGGGAGTAGAAACACCTACATCGGGAAAGATTATTTTGAACGGACGAGTATTGTTCGACTCGGAACATAAAATTAATCTACCGTCACGCGATCGCAAGATTGGTTTTTTAGTCCAGAATTACGCTTTGTTTCCTCACATGACGGTAGCGCAAAACATCGCTTTTGGTTTATCCAAAGGTTTATCGAATACAGCGATTAAGCAACAAGTCGAAACTCAATTAGTAGCGCTACAGTTAGCAGGGATGGGAAATAGATATCCTCACCAACTTTCCGGGGGGCAGCAACAACGGGTAGCCTTGGCAAGGGCTTTGGCTTCGCAACCGGAAGCATTACTATTAGATGAACCATTTTCGGCGTTGGATACCTATCTACGCAGCCAATTAGAGCAGGAAATGATGGCAAAGCTTGCCGATTATGATGGTGTGTCTTTATTCGTCACTCATAATATGGAGGAAGCTTACCGCATTTGTCCGAATTTATTGGTATTGTCAGCAGGGAAAACAATACAATATGCTTCTAAACAAGAAGTTTTTGAAAACCCACAAACAGTTACAGTTGCTCAAATTACAGGCTGTAAAAATTTTTCTAAAGCTGTTTGTAAAGAGGTTGAAACTGTAGAAGCAGTTGATTGGGGTTGTACGCTACAAATTATTGAACCAATCCCTAAAAATTTATCTTATGTCGGCATTCGCGCTCATCAAATTACTTTCACTAACGATGCAAATCGGGAAAATACTTTCCCATGTTGGTTAGCAAATTCTATCGAAACTCCGCACCGAATGACGCTATTTTTAAAATTACATTATCCCGCACAAAATAAAAGCGATTATCACCTACAAGCAGAATTATTTAAGGAAAAATGGACAACAATTAAAGATAAATCTTTTCCTTGGTACGTGCGCTTGGATTCCTTACGGTTGATTTTGATGGATTGACTTCTCTCCTGACTAAAGTCGAGGAGATTCCAATAAGGATGTTGCATGACGGGTTGAAACCACGTCACTACACTTTTTATCTTTATTAGCTGTCACCCAGAGATTTATCCGGGTGGGACGAGTCAAAACGTCCCTACACAGTCGTGATAGGTTTAAGCCCAGCGTTCTGCTTACTTTGCGAATGATGTTGGCTGCTGCATTGGCATCCGCATTGATATAAAAATTGCTAGCTGTTCTGTACAACCCGCGCTTTGTTCTTTTTCCTGATGGCTTCCATAAGTTGGGTTTTTCACCATATGAAGGTAGATAGTCGCCATCTAAAAAAGATGTTTTGCTAGTGTAGCTTTCTTCAGTTTCTATAAATTTAATTCCATATTGTTCGCACAGTTGAGATATTCTATCTTTAAGTCTAGCTGTAGGAATAGGAACAAATTCTGAATTATTCTTTTTACCTAGTTCTATTTCATTTTTATTCCCTTTATTCCATCCAAATATAATAGTACCTATATTGTTTTCCAAACAATGATTAACTACTATTTTTGCGGCTTTATTAATCCCGTCTCTCATTTGACGGTTACGTTTTTCAGTTATAGCAGCTAGTTTTTTGTTCCAAAAACCCTGAAGTTTATCTTTTTTTATAGTTGATACTTTTTTATTGTACCAACGATTCATAGATTTAACTTGTTTGCCATCAAGAATAAAGCTGATACCAACGTTAGATACGCAGGTTAACCAATTAGTTAATCCTGGGTCTATGCCTAATACATTATCTTGATTTAATAAATCGCTATCTATATCTTTTTTATAAACAAACTCGAAATAAAAACATTTATTTCTGGGCAGTATTCTTAACTCTTTGATATCAATAAATTTCAGATTTGCTGGCATTGGAATATAAAAACTATCTATTCCAAACCACCGTTTACAAGTATTGCCTAAAGGTACTCTTATTTGACCATCTTTTAATTTAAGTGCTTGTTTAGGATAACTAACCGTAGCCATACCTCCCCTTTTTCTATAGTTAGGTATCCGTGGTCTAGTAGTTATTTTTCATAGATGTATATGCTTTAATTAACCCATAATAAGATTTAAATGATTCAGCTACCGTTCTTAGTATTTGTTGTGCAGCTTGCGAATACAAAACCTTAAAATGATTATTATCTTTGTATATTTTTTCTAAATCATATTTGCCAATTCCTTTTTTAGCTTTAAAGTATAACTGCCTAGCTGTAGGAATTCCCATATTCGTCAGTTTATGAGACTCCGAACATAAGAATGTCAATATTGCAATTAAGTTCTTATTTTGTTTTACTAAAACTTGTTGACAACCGTACATTGGATTAATTGAAAACTAGTATAACTATATCATGTTATGGGATAGTTAAAACTATCTTTACTCGTTTTCATGAGGACACTTCTGTGCGCGGGTTCCCCGCGTTGAAGAAAGTGTCCGTCCCTTGTCTAAAGACGAAGGGCTTTCAACTCGTTTTTCTGTAAATATTGGAGTTAGAATTAAAAGGCGATCGCAATAAAAACGGATAGAATATCGCATATCCTACCCGCTTAACAATTAATTAAAGACTCGTATTAATCAACTGCATCTCTTAATGTTCTTTGTACTGCATTACCAGCATCTTCAGCAGCACGTTTAGTACTTAATTTTGCATCTTTAGCAGCACGCTGAGTACCTAACTTCGCATCTTCAGCTACATCACCTGCATTGTTAGTAAGCCTACCAAATGCATCAGAGGTATTGTCTTTGATATTTTCAACTCCTCGCTTGGTACCTTCAGCGAAATTTCCAGCTTCTTCTTGAGCTTTATCTGCTGCATATCCCGCATCTTCTTTGGCATTTTTACCTAAATCTTTGAGGTTTTCTCCTTTCTTATCCAAAGTGCGACGAGTATTACCACCCAAGCTACCAGTTTGGTCGATTTCATTTACTTCAGCATTATCTCTCAAACCCTTAGCTTTCATTTTTGCTGCGGCTTCAGCATCTTTGCTTCTAGGATCGACATCGCTATACTTGTTCATTCCTCCCTGATAACCAGAATCAGGGCTTTTTGCATCAACTGAACTGCAAGCCTGGGTAACAAATAGCAATGTTCCTAACACAAAAGCAGTTAGAATTTGCTTAATTTGAATTTTTCTCAATGCAGAAAATACTTTATTCATTATTTACTCCTTTGTTTGAACGATTGAATGAGTTGTAACCTGAAAAAGAATCAAAATTTAAACTCTTAATTGATTCTTTTGAATTAACTTTATTTGCCTAAAGCTGGATTCTTCTGTAATTCAGGTCTTGCACTTGCTTCTTCGGCTTTATCTTGTAAAAAGCTTGAAGCTTCTTTTACTGATTCTTTCACAGCATCAAGTCTTCCTTCAACGCGATCGCCAAAGTCTGCTTGCCGCTGATTAAATCCACCCGGCTCTCTTGAGTTAGTGGCTTCCAAACCCTTAATTGGCAATTCTTTCTCTTTGGCAATTCTACCTGCGGGAGTTTCTGCACCGGGATACAGCAATCCATCAGATTTTGCAGCAATTAACAATTGCGAATCGGGATTATTTGAATTTACGTCTAAAGAATATTGACTATTATTAAAAGTCATGCTGGTCGCAAACAGTAATATACCAGCCAAAAATACAGTCAAAATCTGGCGCGATTGCAGTTTTTTTAAAAATCCGGTTAATTTATTCAATGAAGTCCTCCTGGCTAATCTCTTGGAGGTAACTTCCGGTTTACATACGTATTTGCTTAGTAAACAGATGCTACCCGTTCGAGACTGCTAAATTTGATTATCAATTGTCAACATTACATCAAAAAAAACAACCTTTTCCTCTAGCAAAGGTCTTATTATTGCGAATACTTTAACTATATATTTCTCTTACTTTGGAGAGATATAAGTCGAAAAAATTGCATTTTTATCCAAATATATAAATCGTCTATTCATATCCATCGTATATAAATATTTGGTTATACAATAATATAATTTTAAATCCATCTAAAGAGTGATTTTTAGATATAAATGGGAATAAGGCAAATTTTCTAAATTAACCACTTTAGAGTTTTTACCGCTTCTAAGTCAATTAATTTATTTAGGTGCTCTAAGTATTCCTGAAATCTAAATATGAATTCTAATTAATAATCAAGTTTAAAATTATGGTTCTTCAGTATTTGGTATGCGCTCAGCTTCAGAAAAAAACTTTATAAGCCAAGTATATATTCCCTGTTGCCCGTTCCCTCTTTCCGATTATTTAATGCCGCATCCCTTTGTGCTGAACAACCAGATAATTTTAGTACTTATAATTGTTCGTCAAAAAAATGAAACTAAAAATTTAGGCATAAAGTTACTCTTATTACTTGGGCTTCTGGTCGATCTAACATATTATTTGTTGTGTTTGCCTGTTTGAAAACTTTATCAGCAAAATGATACTAATGATTAAGCAAGTTTTACGCTGGCTGCTTTTGGGTGGAACACTGTTTTTTCTGGCAAGTGCTTTAAAAAATAATTGGCAAGAAGTCGCAGCTATTCGTATTGATGCGGCTGGATGGGCAATTTTAGCAACTGCGACTGGTGTTACCTTGCTAGCACATATTTGGGCTGGGTGGGTATGGAGTTGGATTATTAAAGAGTTCGAGCGAGATCCAAGCTCTATAAAACTGATTCAGGCTTATCTTAAAACAAATATTGCTAAGTATTTACCGGGTAATATAGGACATTACGTTGGAAGAATCATGGCTGCAAAGGATTTAAAAGTTAGTACCAGCGCTGCTACTATTAGCGTACTACTCGAACCCTTGTTAATGGCAACAGCAGCTTTGATTGTTGTGCTTTTGTGCAGCCAGTTCACTTTGATGGAGAGTTCAGTTGCTGTACTAATAGGGCAAATATTGGGTTTAATAGTAGCCCTTTGCCTGCTTCATCCTTTATTTCTCAATCCAATAATTCGTTTTGTACACCGTCGGAAAGATAATAAATCGAAAACTGGTAATTTTAATAGTGTTTCTTTAAGTCTGAATCGCTATCCACTAATACCTTTGCTTGGAGAATTCGGCTTTTTATTACTTCGTGCCTGCGGTTTTATTATCACTTTATATGCAATAGCTCCAATAAATTTAAGTCAGCTTCCTTTAGTAATAGGAGCATTCAGTTTCGCTTGGTTGCTGGGTTTGGTTGTTCCTGGTGCCCCCGGTGGCATCGGAGTATTTGAAGCAACTGCGATCGCGCTTTTACAGCAGTCTTTCCCTATGGCACTTATCATTAGTGCTAGTGTTTTGTATCGTTTAATTAGCATTGTTGCTGAAACTGCTGCTGCAAGTCTTGCTTGGTTCGATCAACGGCTTTTTTAATCTCAAATACTTATAGCCGTAATAGCTGCCTTTGATGTTAAGTTTTCCGCTCTCAATAGCTTGTAAAGCTGAATGTACAATAAAAATTATGCTCTATTACTAATATTATTATTGTAAAAACTTTCCACAGTATTCCCTATTACTAATCATTCTTTTCTACTTAATCTTAATTGAGAAAATACTCGATAAGTATCTAAATTAGTTTGTAGTTCGTTATCATTTTCTTGCATTTTGATTAAATTGTATTCAACGTTCTCTGCGTAAATTGCAAAGGTTATGTTAAATACTTCGATAAACTTAATTACCCAATCACACTCTTCTTCCTGATATATTTCATAATAATTAATTATATTAGCAATTCGCATTTCTAAATGACGACGCGAATGTTTACTAATTAAAACTATTTTCAGAAGTGCAATTACCAAAGTCAGAGGATTCCCTTGAGAAAGCAGTAAAATAAATAGCCCAGAAGGTTCTTTGCCATTTTCTGAAATCAGACAATCAATTACTTTATTACAAGTTCTCAGTAATAAATTCTTGTCAATTTCTACTTTGTGATAATCAGTTTTCCATGCAAACAACTTCCCAGAGAGTTTCTGCTCTACTGTTTCAACAAATTCTTGTTGACTTACCGAATATATCAAATACTTCAGTAAGCTTTGTTTGAATTCTTTTAAATTTTGATTTCGAGTCTGCTTAACAAAAATATTGGCAATATTTTCATAGGTAAACACACCTCTTCTGACAACAATGACTTTGATTAAACGTAAAACCTCATCTCCCAAAATACTGGGATTATTGTAACGATTAATATTAGAAGCCGCAGATTGAGAGCGAGCAATATACATTGCTAACTCAAATTTAAACTTGTCTTTTAATTGTTTAGAAAGACGTTTTGCCGCATCTTGTTGTTCTTTCGGATTATTTTTGTCTGTAGACTGAGCTAATAACAAATAAGAGCTATAGCGTTTTGTCCAATGAAGATTACTTTTTTCTTCATGTCTAATCGCAAATAAGTTTAGTTCTTGATAATCTTTACTATTAATAAAGTTTGTTAACCAAGCTCTAAAAATATTGATTTTTCTAGAACAGCTTAAAGTATTTTTTGGCGTATACTCACTAAATAAATCAATTAAATTTTGAATATATTTGTATTGACGACGATTTTCCCAATTGTTGATCAGTATGTAACAAGTCCGTTTTAGAGTATTCCGAAACTCCGGTTCGTTACTACCGACAAAAATTTGGTATACCCCTAGTTCGGAATTAGAATTAGCAGAATCTAAACAATTTATAAATAAATCTTTAAATTCTTGTAAAACATCTTCCGGTTCTTGACTTTGAACAATCTCTAGAAAAAAGCTATAAACTTTTTCTTGTGCAGCCTGCACATCTAATCCTCTATCATTCAAATCAAGAAGATGCTTTTTACCCTGTATACTCGGTAAGCGATCGACAATCATGTTATGGTTCTCAAGACCCAAAGTCTCAGCAAGGGCAGTTGTTACTAGCTTATCCTTCACAACCAGGAGCATCAATCGATTGTTCAAAACTTAAGTATTTTTTTTACATAAATTTGATAAATTTATGACCAGGAGATAAAAATATTGCATCAGCTTATGTAATTCCCGATATAATATTTAAAATATTATACGGACTCGACCGTATCCGTAATTAGTTAATTCCTTTAAAATTGTCGCAATCAAGAAAATATAAGTTTTATTGTAGGGAATGGGGAGTAGCGAGTAGCGAGTAGGAAGTAGAGAGTAGAAAGTCGCGAGTAGCGAAATATCCCGGTAATAAATTCGTAGTGCGAGCGTCTCGCTAGTACCGCTTCGCGGAAGTAAGAAGTAAGAAGTAAGAAGTAAGAAGTTTGATTTTCTAGGCTTTTCAGCTATTTTTAATGGTTGCCTTATTTACGCCGACTTGTACTAGTGGCAATCAGCGAGCGAGACGCTCGCACTACAAATGCGTTATTGCTTAAAACAATATTATGCTTGCCAATCAAATTAAAAATTTATTTCCTACTCGCGACTCCCTACTCCCTACTCCCTACTCCCTGATAAAAAAATTTGTCCCGAATGTAATTACATTCGGGATAGCAATCAAACTATTAGTTTTTAGTGGGGGTGGAGGGACTTGAACCCTCACGACTTTATAAGGTCAACGGATTTTCATTCTCCCGTAACTTTCGCTACTGCCTTAATATTTTTTAAAATATAAGGCTTTAAGAATTGGACTCTCTCTTTACCCTCGACTTAACAAACAATATAACTATTTGCCCTGTACGTTAGGGTCGCTCCCGTCGAGTCTCTGCACCTTCCGAACCGTTAAACTTTGTGAGTTTTAACATAATGGTTTGGCTTGGCTCAGGATTGCCTTGTCTCTTGTAAGATTTAGGTTTCCCTGAGTTTGAGAGCATCCACTTGAAGAATTTCTTCAACAAGGCTCAACTTTTTAAGTCCGTAGCGTCTACCATTCCGCCACACCCCCATTTTTTTGGGGAATTTGTAGATATTTGCTTGTTGTTCAAATATCTCCTCATATATTTGACCATTAATTACGTATTTTGTCCAACATTTTTTAAAACTTTTTTTTCGTAAGGATTTTTTACGCCCCTCTTTATTGGCTCAACCTAGCTTGGCAACAGGTAATCAATGGCTCTAACTAAAACTTTCTCAACACAAAGCGATTAGCTTATTATGGAACTTAAAGATCCAACCATGAGCGTGACTCACACGAAGACAGATGCTACAGAATCTACTGAATTATTTACAGAACTTGCAGACCGAGACGCTAATTCTACCTTTAACCTACTTAGCTTTAGCAGGTTCTTACTTGTTGGTCATTCCGGTTCTCGTGCTGACTTACATGAAATTTCGCTGGTATTCAGTCAGTTCCTTTGAACGCGGCTTCATGTATTTTCTTGTGTTCTTGTTCTTTCCGGGCTTGCTACTGCTATCACCCTTCGTGAATTTCAGACCCCGACGACGACAGATCGAAGTTTAAAATATATTCGCAGGGCATATTTATAAATGCGACGCATTGACGCTATCGGAATTGTATTTGGCGTTTTTGTTTTGGGTGGTTTAGCCTATGTGGTTCTTCAATTTGCAGGTTTAAATAACTTGAGCGCTGGTATCTGGAGCCAAGTTTTATTGGTTGCAGGTTTAATTGGCTGGTTGTTTACCTATATTTTCCGTGCTGTAGGAAACAAAATGACTTACCATCAACAGCGCGAAGAATACGAAAAAGCATTTTTGGCTTCTAGGCTAGACCAACTTTCTCCAGAACAAAGGGATAAACTTTTAGCTGAGGTGGAACAGGAAGAAGCTAGTTAGTAGTTGAAGAACTCACCACATTAATTACTCATGCTGGTTTGTAGTGAGGGTTTGTGACCTCAATATAAGAGTTAAAACTCTTACTACAAACTTTTTTGCTCGCAGCCACCATAAGAATATCCACTGTTATACATAAGTATCTTTGATAGTTAAATTATTTTTAGTATTTACACATTAAGATATAACGAAGCTAAGTTCATTCTAGATGGTTAATCCAGTTGACAGGCTTTGAGCTATGCGGAGCTAGTAAATTATCAACATGACCGTTTTTATTCATTGGTCATCAGTATTATTACGGCGATAATCCAATTTCAGCAAGATAGCTTTTTCCGGATAAATTGCCCGATATTTATGATTAATTTATGGCTGAAATACTCTTTAATACAGTGACAATGGTTAAATAGACACCGATCGCTAATATTGATAGCAATGAAAAACTATATAAAAGATGCATAATAATAATGTCTTATTCAATCGGCTGTAGTAGACAATTTCAGCGATATGATCTTGAATATATTAAGAAGACCGTCAGTAACAACCTGCACTAGCTGTTAGGAAATTATTATATTTTCGTTACACAAGTAATCGTTGAGTAAGGTATAAATAATGAGTGTGAGAGAGTGTAGGTTATCAATGATTTTAATTTTGTCGCGCTGTAGGGGCAAAGGTTATGAGTGAAAGTATGGCATTTATTGGTGGAGTTGCAGTAGCTGGACTGGCGGCTCTTTTATTGTTGAAAGGTAGTGGTAATTCCCTCCCAGCAACTTTTAATGCCCCGCAAGTGCAGTCTCCCGTAGTCGCACAACCGTATATGGCTCAACCGGGTGCTTATCCTGGCGTACCAGTTTACCCCAATCAACTTCCCCCAAATCCCGATTCAATAGAGTTACGGACGCAGTTGGAACGTCAAAAAACCCAACTCGATACCCTGCAACGGGAAAATGACCTGTTAAAGAATCAAAATCAACAGTTCCAGTCTCAAGTACAAACTTACTACCAATCGCAATTAAGCGCCCAACAAAATCAAAATTCGGCGCAACAAGCTGCATTGCAACAGCCCCAAGAACCTTGGTGGTCTTCGGGTATACTTTGGGCTGTAGGAGGAATGGCTCTTACAGTTGGCGGTGGTATTGTAGTTGCTGGAGTTTCTGCTTTGTTTTCTCCAAAACAGCGTCCGACTCGAACAGTACAGGTAATTCATCCTTATAATGCTTCGGGCAATACGATATCTCCTCCGGTACGCCGTGCTGAATTTCTACCTCCTCGTTCGGAAAGACGGATGGAAGCACCTGAATACGACGATACTTATTAAAAAAAATTAAGAATGAGGTTCGTAGCGCTGCATCTGTCCCGATGACAGCGCAGGCTCAAATTGAAAATTATATTGATTGTTGCAATTTAATGGCTTTGAAGCTCCCTCAATACCTTTGAGGGACTATTACTAATAGATGTTTTCTAGAGGTTTACTTTGAGCAACGCGTGAGCCTTCAATTCGGGGGCATCAGACAAAGGTTCACCTAGAAAAGTCAACTGTAAGTAGGTTGGTGTTGAAAATTGTAATTATGATGAGGCAGTAGCGGTAAGGTTTTTAAGGCTATTTACATTCTGTTACATAATTATATTTATTTCTGCGAACTTATTTAATTTAACAAGATAAATTTTTTTCAGATGGGAATGGTGATAGGCGTTTACCGTAGGTGCGGCTTAGCCGACACCGCTCGCCGCACCTAGCGGTGAACGGGTGTATCGCAATTCAAATTTTTGATCGGTATTTTTCGACAAATATAGAAAAATCATAAATACTATTCGCAACTAATCCCTTCGATCTTCTTGATAAAATTCTCCTTCCAAGGTTGTGCGTGCAGATCAAAATTAGATATTTTTCTTTATAGATCGATGTTTAGGGAGCAGTATTGACCTCTAAATTTTGTATTGTCTTCAGTAATCGCAGGGCAAAAGAAGCAAAAAATACATAAAAAGTTATATTTTGAGTAGACACTTCATGAACTGTCTATACAGATAATTACACCTGACTACAAGTGTATTTGCTGAGTAATAGTATAAAAAAAATTTTTTCTGGACGTAGCTCTAAACGATAAGCAGCAATCAGGATGAGAATAGCGTGATTTATATTACATTAAGATGTAAATTAGTTTGCGTCTAAATGAAAGATGAAGCGCTCTTTAAAAGGTCAATAGTAATTAGTTACATTTTTACTAATTCCTATAGTTGATTACCTATTCAACTTGCATCTTGCAGTTTCAGGATAATTTATTATTTTTTTTCAAATTAAATTAATTATTGCAGATGACAAAATCACTACATAATTTATTTTTATATTAAATGATACAAATATTATTTTGTTAGAGTATTTATGCTGTAAGAAGTAATACGCACAATATTTTGGCAATAATAAATACATAACTAAACAAGAAATCCCTGATTGCTTAAGTGAAAAATCTGAGTAATATTACTTAAGTGTGGTTATTAGATAAAGATTCGGCAAAGTCAGGTTTTAGGTAGTGGTCTAGATTGTAAATTAGAAACATATAGTGTGTAGGGCAGTTCATAAATACTGAGTTTCGGAGAACCTTAAATGTAGTTAGTAGCTGCAATTTTGGTTCTCAGAATTACAAGTAGCTTGTGAAGTTCAGTTTTTAAATATATATTGCGTCGGGTGTTTAAAAGTTTGATGACACGGTAATAAATAATTAACGTGGAAATTTTTAATTATTGCCTGCACGGAATTACTGACTGAAAAAGAACCCATACATGGGATACTCAACTTTAAGCAAGAGAAATGTTAGTGGTGTGAAGGTTATGGAGATGAAGATGAATATGTTTTATTTAATATTCAAGAGGAAATGGCGTATATTCTTTTCCTCGGTTGATGGTAGTTTTTACCGCAAACAGACAAAATTAAAGTCATTTCAAATAACAAAAATTTAGAGGAAATACCTTTAATAAAAAAGTTACACGTTGTATCTACGGACAAAAAATAGCTGCAATTTTAAATTAAGTCAGGTAGTCAGTGTTGGTTCACTATTGACGAGTCGCAGTTAATGTTTATTGTTGCCAATTTCTTGAAAGGCAATAATTCAGATTTACTCTTGACTAGTGCATTTACTCAAATAAACGGATCTTTTATGGTAGTCAAAAATATTTTTCACGCAACTGTTGTGTGGAAATATTTGTTCTACTAATTTTAGTTGAAGCTAGGGATAAAGATGATGAATCTATGTCAAATTATCTCAAAATTTGAAAGTCTCTCCTCACATTTGTTTATTTGATACAGGAATTCATAACTATGTACACCAGTTTTGATTCTTGACAAGCAGTTAATAATATGCTCTGATTGCAAAAAAATATACATTTTGCATAGTAGGAGAAATAAAAAATAAAATTTTCCTAGATACTACGTGTAACGGTGGTGAGGTTTAGTGATACTATTCTTTGCTACTGGTTAATAATTTCAAGATTAGAAAAAATAGGTTTTTTATTAAAGCCTATACAGAGAGAAAAATGATAGCTATTTATTGCACTGATGCCTTTCAATGACATTTTTAATTTCATGGTTAAGGCGTAAAAGCCTCCTTTTAGCAATTAGTTCCTTAAGTGTTATTGCTTACGGAATTATACCGACTGTTGCCCAAACAGTGATAAACAATACCGCTAGCGGCGGTGCAGATAATTTACCTGACGAACAAAGAGTTGATTCAAACGAAGTAACTCTTAGTGCATCTCCGGCAGATTTGCGATTAACCAAAACAGGCGATCGCGCGGCTGCGGAGCCTGGGGATACGGTAATTTATCGGTTGTTGGTTGAAAATGTTGGTCGATCGCCAGCGACGAATGTGAGTATTACCGATCGGCTGCCTTTGGGGTTGCGGTTGGTTGCTAATTCGTTCAAAGGTTCCATCGGTGATAGAGAAGTAGATTTTGGCACTCCAAATATCAATGCTTCTAGTCGAGGAACAAATCTCACTGTAAGTTCGACTGCTACTTTGCAACCGGGAGAAAGCATGGTTGTTAATTATGCGGTTGAAGTGACTCCAGATTCTATCCGTGGAAGCGGCAGAAACTTAGCTCAAGCAACAGCTGGGGGTTTGCGGAGTAACCAATCGAGTCATAGATTGCGGATTAGACAAGGGATTTTATCTGACTGCGGTACTTTGATTGGAAGGGTATTTGTCGATAAAAACTTTGACGGCGAACAGCAGCCAAACGAACCTGGAGTACCGAATGCGGTGGTTTACATGGATGATGGGAACCGCATTGTCACCGATGCCAATGGTTTGTATTCTTTAGCGAATGTGATCTCTGGATACCGCTCTGCGGCACTGGATTTGACTAGTTTACCAGGCTACTCCTTGGCTCCGAATAAATACTTTATTGAGACAAATAGCCCGTCACGTTTAGTGAAATTAGCGCCTGGAAGTATGGTGCGGGTGAATTTTGGCGTTACACCTGCGTTTTCGGAGGGTAAGAATGAATAAGAAACAATCTCGCGTGCGACTTTGCAATGGTAATAACGACCATCGCAACCAAAAGCAATTTTTTCATACGATGTTACCTGCCCTACTAAAACTGGGTAGTGCGGGTATTTTGCCAGTGGTTATAGCAATTTTAGGGTTTTCTACAATTTGCTCTAAGGCTGAAGCAGCTGCATCTTCAGATGAAAAGGCTCAACCGTCTATAGGTTCTAGATTAAAAGAGAGTAAGAATACAGTAAAAGAGGTCAAAGGTCAAGAGCCGAAAACTTCTTTACCCTCCAAAACTTCCTTAAGAGTAGAAACAGGAAAAGAGGTCAAAAGTCAAGAGCCTAAACCTTCTTTAATATCAGAGACTTCCTCCAAGTGGCTGTTTGAAAATACAGGAAAAGAGGTTAAAGGTCAATACTCTGAATCATCTTCAAGATCGGAATCTTCTAACATTTCGCCACCTCTAGAGGAATTAGTAAAGCTGGCGGAAATCGGAGACAGTCCCGTTTCTCCAACCTCTCCAGCAACACCTGGTTCAGGCTCTTTGTTTGACCAACAAGGTGGGTCTTTATTTCAGCAACAGCAGCAACCACAGCCGCAGCCACAGAACGTTCCTCAAGAACAACAAACTCAAGCAGAACCGGCGTTACCCCTGCAAGAGAATTCGACACCTCCCTCAACACAAAGAAGTCGTAGCAAGATACAGCTCGAAATTACCCCTGTAGGCGACCCAGTAGTACAGGCTGATGGACGTTCGACGATTCAGATCCGAGGGCAAATTATCAACTCGGAAGGGGAAGTGATTCCTCGCGATGTGTTGGTAACTCTGACAAGCAGCGCGGGTAAGTTTATCGGTTCCGACCAAGACCCAGATGCACCTGGATACCAGGCACTTGTGGTCAATGGTGAGTTTATTGCCACTTTGCAGTCAGGCTTAAAGCCTCAACCCGTTCGCATCCGGGCAGCAGTTCATAAAATCAAAAAACCTACATCTACCCTAAGACAGAGAGAAAGAGCAATTGATGGAGAAATCTTATTAGAGAGCGGTAGAGATACAAGGCTATTTAATAACGAACTTATTGACGAGCCGATAGAAGCCTATACCCAAGTAGAATTCACCACCTACTTGCGTCCTTCGTTAGTTACGGGTATTGTCAATCTCCGTATCGGTGCTAGAGGTACCAATTTCTGGGGTAGTCGCAGAGAGTTTCTAGATCCAGATGCGGGTGATGGAACCGAGTTCGATTTAGATTCTCAGGTATTCGCTACGGGTAAAGTTGGTGAATGGCTGTTTACTGGTGCATTTAATAGCGAACGACCAATTAACCAGGATTGCGAAGGTAGAAACAGGTTATTTGGCGGGATTCAGTTTTGCGAACAGAATTATCCCGTGTATGGTGATAGCTCTACGGTGACTGCCACCACACCTTCAACAGATAGTTTTTACGCTCGTTTTGAACGCAGTTCTAAGATACCTGGTGCAGATCCCGATTATGTAATGTGGGGAGATTACAGAACTGAAGAATTTTCTCGACCTTCTCAGCTTTATGGTGGAACTGCTCGTCAACTGCACGGTTTCAAAGGTAATTACAATTTTGGACCTTTGCAGATAACTGGTTTATACGCCAATAACGTTGAAGGTTTCCAACGAGATACTTTTGTTCCTGTAGGTTTGAGCGGTAATTACTTTCTATCAAGACGATTGCTGGTGCCAGGAAGTGAAAGCGTTTATTTAGAAGCCGAAGAAATCAACCGTCCGGGTACTATTGTCAAGAGACAGGAACTATATCGCGGTCGAGATTATGAAATAGATTACGACCGAGGCACGATTAGGCTCTTAAGTCCAATATTGGCAACAGAACTTAATCCTTTTGGAGCAACTCTGCAAAGACAGGTTGTTGTTACCTATCAGCCGGAATTTGGCAATGAATCTGATATTTACGGCGCAAGGGCACAGTTTAATATCTCTCAGAATTTTGATAATAAATCTTTTATCGCCGGTTCCTATTTAAGGGAAGACCAGGGAGATAGAGATTTTGAACTGTATGGAGCGGATTTTCTACTTTCCTTCGGTCGTTTTGGTAAGATTCTTGGTGAATATGCCAGATCGGAAAGCAATATCGGCAGTGGTGACGATTTAACCGGAAATGCTTACCGTATCGAAGCGATTGGTAACTTAAACGATCGCGTAAACTTAAATGCTTATTACCGTTCGGTGGAGGAGAATTTTAATAATAATGCTACATTCAGCTTTTCTCCCGGACAAACCCGTTACGGTGCTGGTTTACTCGGTAAGTTAACCGATACCACAACTCTGGGTGTTTCCTACGATGTGGAAGAAAACTTCGGTCGAGCCGCTACGGGTTTAGTAAACTTCTTCGATTTATTCGATCCCCAACCGCAAGCGCGTCCTGGGGAAGCTTTAGATAACGAACTAAAAACTTTCCGAGCCGGTATTTTACAAAACTTTGGTTTTGCAGATGCCAGCGTTGAATATGTTAACCGTTCGCGGGAAGATCGGGTAAACGATGAGTTGCAAGGAGATGCGGAGCAGATTGTTTCGCGATTAAAAGTTCCTTTAACTCAATCTTTGAGTTTCCAAGCCCAGAATGAAGTTAACATCGATGGTTCCGATCCGCTTTATCCCAACCGAACTACTTTAGGGCTAGATTGGCAGGCATTTGAAGGTGTCACTTTTAGATTGGCGCATCAATGGTACGACGATACCAGCTTGTTACCCGGTAATTCCCTAACAACTTTAGATACTTTAGTTGACTACAACCTAGCCAAAGATACTACCTTCAACGGACGTTATTCGGTATTATCTGGCTTCAATGGTTTGCAGGGACAAGGTGCATTGGGAGTCAACCACGGAATGCCGATCGCGCCGGGATTGCGGTTGAGTTTGGGTTATCAATACGTATTTAGAAACATTTTTAATGCTACCGCTGCCGGAGATAGAATCCCGCAATATTACGCAGTCGGACAAACGGCATCTTCCTTGGGATTGTTCGCCGGTTCGGTGTACAGCGTCGGCTTGGATTATACCGACAATCCAGACTTTAAAGCTAGCGGTCGCTTTGAATTCCGCGATGGTGATGAAGGTGACACCACCTTTATATCCGTGGGTGCGGCAGGTAAAATAACTCCAGCATTAACAGCATTAGCACGCTTCCAACAAGCTGGTGAAGCCAACGTGTTTTTACCTTCTTCGGTAAATAACTTTGGTGCAGATCAAGGTGTGAGATTTGAAGAGTTGGGAGACACCGCTAATTTCAAACTTGGTTTAGCTTATCGCGATCCAACCAACGATAAATTTAACGGCTTGCTCAAATACGAATGGCGACAAAACTTTGACTCCATACCCGAAAACCAGTTTACGGGAAGTTCTACAGCGACAGGACACGTATTTTCAGCAGAAGCTATTTATGCACCTTCTTGGCGATGGGAATTTTTCGGTAAATACGCGCTGCGTAACGGTGTAACTTATTTCGACGGCGATCGCTACGATGGAACGGTGAATTTAGCACAAGCGCGAGCCACTTATAAATTAGGATTCCGCACCGATTTAGCTGTAGAAGGACGTTGGATTGGTCAAAATTCCAATAATAATGCGGACTTCGACGAATTTGGAATTGCGGTAGAAGGCGGATATTACTTAACTCCAGATTTGCGTTTGGGAGTAGGTTATGCATTTGGTAGCGTAGACGACCGCGACTTTACCGGATATCGCTCGGAAGGTGGACTGTATCTTAATGTCAGCTTGAAGCTTAACGAATTGTTTGGCGGATTTGGATTGCAGAAAACAGTTCCAAAACAGGAACAGGAATCGGAAGTTTCGCCTTTGGTAAGAAACGGTAACGATTCTCAACAATCTAAGAAACCGTCGGAATTAGCCGAACGTTTGAAGAAGAACTCAGAAAGCAAATTGGTTAATCGTTTGAAGAGCGGTCAGACTCCGCGCCGCCGCAAGGCGCAAGGGAATGCTGACCAAGAGAGGGAACAGGGAACGGGGAATGGGCAACAGGAAAGAGAGCAATTTCCCACAAACAATACTCAATCTCGAATCCCTCAAAATAAATCGAATCAAACCAATTTGATTAACAATCTGAAAAACTAGCTGTTGAAATACTGGTCAAATGTGGTGTTATAGGAGCGAGCAATGCCCAAGAAAAGGTCAAAAAGGTCAAAGGTTAGAGTAATACGGTTAAAGGTGAATTTTTCGCTTTTACCTATGGTTCGTTCGCTTTTACCGAATAAAAAAATATTTTGTGTAATCCCCACTTCGATATTATTTCTTCCCACCGCAGTATTCGGACAAAATCCGAGTCCCACTCCCCCTATCTCCCCCTCCCCTCCTGCCGTGCGGGTGGTGGTAAATAGCAATATAGATGGTGAGGTAACTGCGGATGCTCAATTAACTTTGCGCGAAGCGATTGAAGTTGTCAACGGAACTCTAACCCCCCAGCAACTCAGCAGCGCCGAACAAGCTCAAGTTTCTCCGGCAACTGGGGGAAGCACTATTGAATTTAATTTACCCAGTGGTGCGACAACTATCGAACTGCAAACGGTGTTACCAGATTTGGCAGTACCTGGGTTAACAATTGACGGAAGTACCCAACCAGGATATGACCCCAACACCTCGGCAACGGCGGAAATTGCCATTCCGATTCCCTTGGTGACGATTAAACCTGCTACAGGAATAGAAGTATTTCGCGGGTTAACGGTAGTTGCGGATGACATCACAATTCGCGGCTTGAATATGTATGGTTTTAATGCCGAACCCATCAAGCAACAGTTGGGAAGCGCGTTGATTTATGACGGTAAAGCCGAACCCGCAACTCTGACAACTCCACCGGGGGATATTGTCATTGCTCACCGCAACCCCCCTCCGGATATCAGCGAGCAAAAACCTCCTAACGATGATTTTCCTTTTTACGAAAGAAACGAACCGCCGAAAAACGTAACCATTGAAAATAACTGGTTGGGAATAACTCAAGATGAAAGGGTACCCGATCGCCTTTCCGCTTTTGGTGTTTATGCCTTTAACAGTCAAGGTGCAAATATTCGTAAAAACCGGATTTCTTACCACGCTGGTAGTGCAATTATTACTTCGGTAAGGGCGGAAAATACTCAGGTGGTGCAAAACATTATTGTCGGTAACGGTATCGACGGAATGCCCGATGCTTTGCGATTTGAAGGGGTAGTCGATAATTCCCAGATTTTGGGTAACTTAATCTGTGCGAACGACGGCGCAGGAGTGTATTTATTCAAACCTCAAGGCAAGATATTAGTACAGAATAATAAAATTACCTATAACGGCCGAAGATTAAGAAGGGCTGCTGTTTTCGTTATGGGTAGCGACCATCAAGTAATTGGTAACGAAATCGACCATCAAGCGGGGCCTGGAGTCGTAGTTACCGCATTTCCCCATAACGATGTTGGTAGAAGAGGTGTAGCGAAACGCAACGACATCCGCAACAATAAATTTGCGGCATTAGAAGGATTGAGTATCGACCTCAACAGCCAGAGAAACCTGGGAGTAATCGACTTTCAGCGCGGAGATGGCCCAAACCCCAGACGTAACTCTGTAAATCGGCGTAAAGAAACCGGAAACGCTGCAATTAACGCTCCGGAATTTACCGAAAAAGCCTTTGCACCCAATGGCAGTAGCGCCATCATTACCGGCAAAGCCGATGAAGGAAGCGAAATCACAATTTATCGGTTGGGCGATTACCAACGGGGAAAAGAAGCCATATATCAACCGGGATTCGGCGCATTAACAGAACCATTAACCATAGTTACCACCGGGGAAGACGGCGAATTTACTGCTCAAGTTGAAAACGTGCAGCCAGGGGACATGATCAGCGCGATCGCCACCGACCCAAAATACGGAACGTCGGAGCCTGCGGTAGCGACAAAGATTGGTACGATTGACACTCCACCCAACGTTAACGTTACGCCAAGAATTGAACCGATTAATCCGCCGCAGTGCGTTTCCAGACCGGCACCACCACCGCCACCAACACCACCAGCACCACCACCGACACCACCTGTTACCCCACCAGAACCAATTACGATTCGAGTACCGCGCAATATCCACTTTGCCTTAGATAAATCTTTCATTAGCGACGAAAGCGCAGAAGTCCTAGACAAGGTAGCAGAAGTTCTCAAACAATATCCATTCATCGTCATAGAACTGCAAGGTCATACCGACCCCAGAGCCAGCGATGCTTACAACCAAGCGTTGGGTAGACGACGGGCGCTGTCTACGAGAAATTATCTGTTGCGGAAGGGAATTGCACCAGAAAGGATGACCATACGCTCCTTTGGTGAAAGTCAACTCAAGGTTCCCGGTAGTAACGATATTGTCGATTACGCCAGAGATCGACGTACCGAAATTATCTTCAAGGATATCAGGGGTATAGACCTTGAAATCATTGACCAAGAGCAAGATTTACAAATCGAAGGAAGGTAAAGGATTTTGGATTTTGGATTTTGGATTTTGGATTGAAGATGAGGATTTAGAAGCTAGGAGTTAGAAGCTAGGAGTTAATAGTTAATAGTTAAAAGTCCCCTTTGTTCCCTTGGACATTCCCAATTCCCAATCCCCAATTCCCAATTCCCAATTCCCATTACTAAATATTTTTCGTTGTTTAGGAAGCAAAAAATGAAAGCTTTATTTAAGCATTTATCGGCAATTACTCAAGGGGAAACGGGTTCGGTGGCAGATAATACTTCGTACTTAGTAAACAAAATCTCCACTCCCTTTCTGTCTACAACTTTATTAGCAGTGTTATTAGGCGTACCCCAGATACCAATAATTGGGAGTGGAAAAGCAGTAGCGCAAAACACGGGAAGCTGTCCTGCGGGTACCGCACCAGCAACAGTACAGTTGAACCCTAGCGATAGCCTGCAAGATTTAATACAAGAGTATAATGTTGGCGGCATTGGTACCGTCCTTAGTATTACTGAAGAAGTCCCCGGTCAAGTAATCGATCGAACCGAATCGAGAGTCGATGATGGTATTTACGGTGGTATCCAAGGTCCCGATTTACGTTTAAATATTGGTCCGGGAAAACCTCCAGAAACAGGTAATCTAGCTCCGGGTAGCGCAACAGTGACTATCACTTTTGCTCAATCAGTTACCTTAGCATCACCTTTAACGTTATTGGATGTTGACCAGGAAGGACCGCAAGACAACCGTCGATTTTTCCGAGATATAGTTACCGTTAGCGCAACTAATAATAATTCCAACGTTCCCGTTAACCTACAAGCGCTCGGCCCGTTCACCCAAGTTTCCGGAAATACTGCTTCCGGTATCAATGGAAACTCACTTGCTCAGAATGGAGATGCTAACGTTTCCGTAACACCCCAAGGACCTATTGACCAAATCAGCATTGTTTACACGCCAGACGAATCTCAACCAAGAGGACAAGACCAAAGCATCGGTTTAGCGCCATTTACTATCTGTGCGCCAGGAAATCTAGCTTCAATTGGCGATACGGTTTATCGAGATACTAATGGTGACGGTACGCAAAACCCTGGTGAAGAAGGAATTCCTGGAATTAACCTGACTTTGACAAATCCCGGCCCCGACGGTCAATTTGGGACTCCCGACGACACTACAGAAACCACAACTACTGATAACAACGGAATCTACAATTTTCCCGTAACTGGGGGAAATTACCGAGTTACCGTTGATAATCCCCCTGCTGGTTTAACACCCACTCAAACACCACCAGGAACCATTGTTGTCGCAGCAGGTGAGAATTTTGATACTGCTGACTTTGGTTTCTCTCCACAGCAAACAGGTAGTATCGGCGATACCGTTTATACAGATGGAAATAGAAATAACGTCCAGGATGAGGGAGAAGAAGGTATTCCTGGAGCTACAGTTAGCTTAGTTCTTCCAGGCCCCGACGGTCAATTTGGTACCCCTGACGATACTACTCAAACCACTACTACCAACGATAACGGTAATTACACATTCCCCAATCTTCCTGCGGGAACTTACCGAGTTACCGCAACCAGTCCCAGAGAAGGAGATACCCCCACTCAAACCCAACCAGATACTATTGAACTACAGCCAGGTCAAAATTTAGATACAGTTGACTTTGGTTTTGTACCGGAACCAGTAGGACAAGGTCAAGGAACGGGTTCTCTTGGTGATACCGTTTACAATGATTTGAACAATAACGGTCAACAAGACGAAGGTGAACCCGGAATCGGGGGTGTAATTGTCAACTATGCCGGAACCGGGCCAGATGGCGTGTTTGGTGAAAGTTTAACTGATGACGATACCAGCGGTAGAACTAGTACTGATGCAAACGGTCGTTACACCTTCCCTAACCTACCTGCGGGAACTTATCGAGTTACGATCAACGACCAATCTCAGCCAGAAATTCAGGGATTGAGTCAAACCCAAACTCCTAATAACCCGATCGCACTGGGTGAAGGGGAAAATATAGATACTGCTGATTTTGGCTATACACAAGCTACAGGTACAATTGGCGATACCGTTTACCGAGACAACAACAGCGACGGTACTCAAAACGAAGGTGAACCAGGAATTCCTAACGTTGAAGTTACTTTAATTAACCCCGGCCCCGACGGTCAATTTGGTACTCCTGACGATACAACTCAAAATACCACTACCAACGAAAACGGTATTTATAGTTTCCCCAATATTCCTATTGGTAACTACCAAGTTGTTGTTAATAATCCTCCAGAAGATTTAAGTCCGACTCAAACACCACCAACTACTATTCCTTTACAAGCAGATCAAACCTTCAATGATGCTGACTTCGGTTTCTCACCGCAACAGGTCGGTACAATTGGAGATTTAGTTTTCTTTGATAACGACGGAGACAGCACTCCCGATGGTAACGAAAGCGGAATCTCTGGAATTAACTTGGTTCTGCGAGACGCTCAAGGTAATCAAGTTGCAACTACCACCACTGAAGAAGATGGTTCTTACAACTTTGTTGCACCTCCAGGAACTTACACGGTTACAGTTGCCAATCCTCCTCAAGGTCTTACTCCCACGCTAACCCAACCAAACCCAGTTAACTTAGAAGCGGGTCAAAATATTGATACAGTTGACTTTGGCTTTCAACCACCAACAAACGGTTCAATTGGGGATACCGTATTTGCGGATGTAAATGCTAACCGCATCCAAGATCAAGGAGAACCGGGAGTTAGTGGTGTTTTAGTCAGATTAATTCGTCCGGGAGATGATGGTGTTTTTGGTACGAACGACGACCAAATTGACGAGCAGCGTACTGATAATACCGAAACAGTTGCTTTCAATCAAAATACTCCAGGTCAATATACCTTTAACAATCTTCCACCAGGAAATTATCAAGTAGAAATAGTGCTTCCCGATGGTAGTATTTTGACTACGGCTGCCAATCCGATTCCGGTAACTTTAGAACCCAGTCAAAATTTTGTCGATGCTGATTTTGGGGTGAGAATGACTGGATTGCCAGGTTCTATTGGCGATACGGTGTTCAACGACACCGACGGTGACGGCGTACAAGACTTTACCGATAGCAATAACAACGGTGTTAAAGATGCAAACGAAGAAGGTGAAGAAGGAATTCCTGGAGTTCAAGTAACTTTGAGAGATTCCGACGGTGATACAGTTGCCACCACAACCACCAACGAAAACGGTAATTATGTCTTCAATAGTTTACCTCTTGGTACATACACCGTAGAAGCTGCAAGACCTACCGACTTCAGCCCAACCACCGAAACCACATTACCGGCTCAGTTAACTCAAGCCAATCCCACCACAAATGAAGTTGACTTTGGTTTCCGTCCCGGTCGTTTGGGAGCATCCGGGCCAACAAACTTGCGTTTAGTCAAGCGGATTACCAACGTATTGAGAGGAAATACACCTATTAGCGGCGTTGCCTTCAACCAGTTTGAAGATGATTCCAACGATGAAGATGATAATAGACTCAACTCCTCTCCCCAATCTTCACCTGTAGGTATTACTCGCTTAGAAACACCTGTAGTAAGTGGTGACATAGTAGAATACACCATCTACTTCTTAAGCGAAGGTGGGGAAGCCTTGCAAAATGTCAGGGTTTGTGATTTAGTTCCCGACGGTACAACCTTTGTAAACGGTAGCATTGCTGTAAATGGCGGCGGTAACGGTGCAGATAACGGTAATTTCTCATCACCTTTAGCTCCAATACCCGCGAATTTCCAAAATATTTGTCGCAACGGTACTCCCACAAATGGTGCGGTACTTACCAACTTAGGCACTTTACCTGCTGGCGGACAATTTGGATTCGTTCGCTTCCGCGTCAGAGTTAATTAATTTCGATTAAAAGTCTTCCTTAACAACTATTGGGGTACGGGTTTCCGTGCCTCTTTTTTTGGGGAGATGGGGGGATGGGGAGATGGGGGATGGGGGGATGGGGGGACAAGGGGAGAGATAATAAAAATTGAAATTAGTTTTGATTTGGTATACTATCGCACAGCGAGGGAGAATTAATTAGTTTCTAGATTGTTAATTTATAATTCTCAATTCCCAATTCCCAATTCCCAGTTACCAATCCCCAATTTCGTAATACAAAAAAACCCGAACGATTGGGTATGATTATTTTGACCGAAATAATTGTTTGATGAGCCTCACAATTAAATGTGATTGAAATTTATTTTTGAATGTCAATGCTAAAAAAGAAATTAATTAGTTCGGTTGTTCTACCAATTGCAGTAATGTTACCTGCTCTTTTTCCTTTGGGTGAAGCAACTGCTCAAAAGCAAGAAAAAAGGATGCGTCCGATTTCTTTATTAAAAGCAAGATGCGTTAACAGCGGAATCGGTAGCACTCGGATGGAGAAGCGTAATGTTTCTATTGGTAAAGCGGTTTACAACAGTAAATTTTATTTAGGTCCTGGCTATCGTTCGGCAGCTCTGACCTGTAATATAAAACCTGATGGCGATCGCGCTCAAAATGTATTTCAAACTTTGAATTTAGGCTTTGGAATGCGCGACAATAATGTAAATAGTCCTAGCGTTCAGGTTCAACTTTATTTGGACGGAAGACCAACTGAAACTGTTACCATTGGGCCAACAAGAATGGCAAATGTATCGGTTGATGTAAATAATGTGAGTAATATTGCGATTGAAGCAACTTGTTCTAGTTCGACTCAATATTGCAGTCGCGTTTACTTTTACGATGCCGATTTGCTACGGAATAATCCGACTACAGTGACGTACCTACACTTCTCTAACGAGTAAGTGTTGGCTTCTCAGAGACTCTTCTTTGAAGACATTGACTGAGCTTGATTATACAGGTCGTGCGTCCCACGATTCCTGATATTTATAGCCGCGTTCAAATCACGACACAAACTGGTATGACATACCGGACAATTGTGCATTCTTTGCGATAGCGACTTTTTGACCTTATGACTGCAGCTAGAACATTCTTGACTGGTACCGTTTGGATTTATTTCTACTACTGATAAACCAGCATTTTCGGCTTTGTTTTTCAGTATTGATAAGAACTGACCCCAACCAGCATCATGAATCGCAAAAGCCATTCTTGTCCTAGCAAGTCCTTTTATATTCAGTTTCTCAACAGCAATTACATCGTAATTAGATAATAGGGTTTTAGTTGTTTTGAAGTGAAAATCTTTACGGGTATCAGCTACTTTTTTATGCTTGATACCTAGTTTATTAATTGCCTTCTTTCTCCGATTAGAACCAATATGCCGCCGCGATACCTTACGTTGCGCTGACTTTAATTGACCTTCAGCTTTACGTAGATGTTTTGGCGCGGCAATTCGGGTATTGTCAGAAGCTACATAAAAATCGATTAATCCCACATCAATACCAACAATATTGTCAGCATTGAAATCTGGTTTAACGGTTGGTACTTCTTTATTATCTAAACTTAGAGTAACGTAGTAGCCGTTCGCTTTTTTTGTAACAGATACGGTTTTTATAATGAAACCGTCAGGTATAGGGCGATGAGCAATAACTTTTAGATCGCCAATCTTTGACAACGTAATTTTATTTTCTATAAAATGATGTTGTTTGAATTGCTTATAAGTAAATGTTTTGTATTGCCCTAACCCTTTAAATCTAGGTCTACCAGACTTTTTACCATTACTGTCCCCTTTTAACCATCTGTCAAAAGCTTTATCAACTTTGTCAGATACAACTTGCAATACCTGGCTATGAATTTCTTTGTACCAAGGTCTATCTTTTTTAAGTTGAACTAAACTTTTTTCCTGACTTGCTTTGTTGGGTCTGTCTTTTAATTCTGGGAGATAGCAAATAAGACAACATCTATCTATAGAACAACGGTTCTGCTCGTACCAATTAAACCGTTCAGCAAGCTGATAATTATATAGACAACGTAACATATTTAATGTCTTGTCAATGATTTCTCGCTGCTTTTTATTTGGCTTTAACCTATATTGGTACGATATTCTCATGATAAAAATCCTTGCTGTCCGACCTATTCATATACTAACATATGTGTGTAGTCCTTGTGTAGATTAAAATGAAAAACAAAGCATTAAATTTAAGAGTTAGCGAAAAAAGACTAAATATTCTAAGAGCTTATGCGATGGATAGAGATAAAACGATGACGGCAATTGTGGAAGAGTGGATTGACTCGTTGTCCATTAAAAGCTTGCCCGCAATTCATCTCAACACCGATTCAAAGAATTCGGGGTGAGCCTTCTTGCGGTTGAGGGTAAATAATAATCCCGCACCAGAACAGATTTTGCCACCTCCAAGTAATTGATGGGGAGATGGGGAGAGGGGACAAGGGGACAAGGGGACAAGGAGAATTTTAACCTTTAACCTTTGACCTTTGACCTTAATTCCTAACTCCTAACTACTCCCTACTTTCTTCCTCAGCTTGCTCCGTTTCTGCTGCATTTATTTGCGGTAAACTTTTTTTGGCATTTTCGGCAGCTTGCTGAAATAAAGGTTCAACTTTTTTTTGCCAATATTTAGTATCTGGCAATTTATCGGGATTTTTTTGATAATCCTGGACTTTATCCCATTTTCCTTGAGAAATCGCTGTATTTACATCGTTGAAAAACAGAGTGGCTTTTGCCCAATCTTTTTGCCATTGATCGATCATTTCTCGCCCTTCTTTGACACGCTTGTCATTGGGAGCAAGGGTTTCTATAATGGCGATCGCACCATCTAAGTCTCCGGATTCGTATTTTTCTTTGGCTTCTTCTACAGCTTTATCGTCTTGTTTGATGTTTTCGACTGGTTTTATTGTTTCTTCGTTTTTAATAACTGGTTCTGTGGGTACTGGAGTTGCAATCAATCCACTGCCATCAACGGTTTTAACGGCAATACTTTGATCTCGCAGACAAGTTACCCATTCATCTCCATTTTTAATTACGTTGGAATGCGCCCAACCGGAATCTCCGGAATTAATTTTAAGTTCTACCCAACCTTTATTTGTCCTTTTGCCCGTTACCAAAAACGGAGTGTCTTTAGATATTTTTTGGACAATATTATTATTGGTATAAGTACTAGGCTCGGAACGAACGTTAGAATTAGCTGCAATCGTAGCCGTACAGCTAGCTTGAGCCGTTCCAGAAAAATTATTTGCAAAGTTGTTTACATTTCTAACTATGTCAGGAGTTGCAAAAGCGGCACCACCAACTAAACCGAATAAAATTAATATTTGTAAAAAATCGGGGCCTTTAGAAGCGCGAGGAATCTCGTGTTGAGGAACTGCTTGTGTTGGCTGACGCTTGTGAGCAGGTGCAACAGCAATAGTCATTACACGGGAATGCTGAGAATTTTGAAATGGAGATTGAGTACGCAGTTGTGGAAATGGTTGGGGTACCAAATCTTGCGAAAATGAATTAATCGCATATAATGCATCGCTTGCACTTTGGTAACGCTCTTTAAAGTGATAGCGCACCATTGTATTGAGTACATCTCCTAATTCGCGGCTTACAGAAACTAAATTTTGCCAGATTAATTCTCCGGTGTAGGGATCTTCTTGTAAATCCATTGGTCCAACTCCGGTAAGCGCCTGAATTGCAATAATTCCCAAGGAATAAATATCGCTATTATGGCGGGGTCTTCCTTGCCCTTGTTCGGTAGGCATATAGCCAGGAGTCCCAATTGCTACGGTAGCAGAAGAGTTTTCCATGCCTTGGAACGAACCATTACCGTAAGCTCGTAATTGCTTTACAGCACCAAAATCAACTAAAACTAATCTACCGTCGCTATAACGACGAATAATATTATCTGGTTTAATATCGCGGTGAATTACACCTTGACTGTGAACAAATTCTAAAATGGAGAGAATCGAAACTAACATTTGAATGACTTGACTTTCATTCCAACGTTCTCCAATAGTTAATTCATCAGTCAGCGGATGTCCTTCTATAAATTCTTGTACTAAATAAAAATTTTGATTTTCGACAAAATAAGCTAATAATCTAGGTATTTGGTCGTGATTGCCCAATTGTTCTAGAGTTTCAGCTTCACTTTGAAACAGACGCTTAGCGGTATCAAAAACTTTATATTCAGTGCTGGTAGGTTTAAGATGCTTTACAACACAAATCGGATTACCCGGTCTTTTGGTATCCTCAGCAATATAATTTTCACCAAACCCACCCGTTGCCAGGACTTTGATAATTTGATAACGATAGTCTAATAGCTTGCCTATCATGTTCACTCCCAGTGTTAACCCCAACGATTACGAGACGTACTAAATATTTCCATATATACTGCGACCATATCCGCTATCTTGAAAAAAAAGATTCGGATTTAATCCCAGTATTCTATTGTCTACACATTGTTAATATCGATTTCAACAATGAAGGTTAAATAACAATGGCACCAAAAATAACAAACTCACTAGCATGGCAGCAGGCGGAACTACTGATGCAACCAACATTCATTCGCGTTGTTGATAACGTTCGTAAGCTAATTGACAATTCTTCCTGGAAAGGAACTTATCATGATGTGCTGACTTGGGCTGCTGGCACGAGCGAGGAAACTAAAGCAATAGTCACTCAAATGGTGCAAGAACTCGAAACCGCAACACCCGAACAAGTCGTGCAAATAAGAGAAACATTGGCTAAACTGCCAACGCCCCATCCAGGATACCATCTGTGCTTGCAGCGTCAAGAGCAGCAAGTAAATGTGGATTTATGGGAGTTATGCTATCAGGTATGTTTTGTTGAATACACCCTCAGTGATGACACAGTTGATATTGATACTAGTTTAATCGATGAAAGGGGTGATGTGGAATGGAATTTGTTAGATAAGAAGGCGAAACGGGTAGTTGAGGAGATGTTTGCTAAGTTACCAGATTAGGAGATGGGGTGATGGGGAGACAAGGGATGGGGAGTTTTATTTATTTTTATTTATTCAAAAAAAATTAATTTTAAACAATTATTGAAGTAAATCGCTAATAATAGCTGAATTTTTTCCTTTGTTATAGAAAACTAACAAATTAAATAGTTAAAAGCTAGAATCTGATTTTTTATTAAAAAATTTTTTTGAAACCAATCTAAACTATAAAAAAAATTATTCTTGTATAAATTATTAAATTAGCTTATAAATAGTATCTTTAAATCGGGATTTCAATGGGAAAGTAAAATTTTTTACGATTAATTTGAGGAAAAAGAATTCGTCAATACTAGACTATATAGTATTTTGAAGTTTATAAACAATCTCTGGATTAAAACGTTTCGTAAAATCAAAATTCTAATTGAGTATTACCTCGGAATCAAAAATTAAAATAAATCTCCGACTTGCGGCTGAATAATAATTCAACAATGTCCGCCTAAAGTTAGTGTAATTCAAAAGTTACAATTGGTAAATTTAAATTGTTCGACCAACTGCGAAATATTTATTTGTTTAGTGGTTTAATTATTGGAGGTATTTATATATGACTCAGGATAAAGATAAGCAATCTTTGGAAAATCAAGAAGAAAATAAGAATTTAAATCAAGAACAGCAAGGACAGGAAAATTCGGAATCTAATTCTGGTTCTGGTATTGGTGCGGCGGTTGCTGGTGCAGCAATTGGTGGTATTTTAGGTTCTAGAAAAGGAATTGTTGGTGCGGTAGCTGGGGCAGCAGCCGGTGCTATGGCTGGTAAAGGTACATCTGAAGCTGTTGATAAAACTGTAGAAGGCGTTGTTGGTGCTGCTGAGACTGTAGCTGATAGTGCAAGTAATGCGATCAATACTGTAGGTCATGCAGTAGAAGATACCGCAGAGGAAGTCAAGCCTTCTATCAAAGGTGTGGTAGATGAAGTTAAGGATACTGTTGAGCAAACTAAGCCTTCTGTTAAAGGTGTAGTAGATGAAGTTAAGGATACAGTCAAGCAAGCTAAGCCTTCAATTAAAGGTACTGGTGAAGCTATACAACAAACAGTTCAAGAGTCTAAGCCTTATGTAGTTGAAACAACTAAAGCTGTATCGGAACAAGCTAAACCTGCGATTAAGAACATTACTGATTCGGTAAAAACTACCGTTGAAGAAACCAAGCCCGCTATCAAGAGCGCTGCGAATTCCTTGAAAGGTGCGGCTGAAGAAGCAAAACCTGCAATGAGAAGCGTATCGGGTTCTGTTCAAGAAGCTGTCGAAGAAGTTAAGCCAGCCGTTAAAGATGCTGCTAGCTCCGCTAAGAGTGCAGTAAATGAAGTTAAAGAAGATGTTAAGCCAGCTGTAAAAGATGCTGCTCACTCGGTAAAAGGTGCAGTTGATGATGCTAAGACATCTGCTCAGAGTGCGACTGATTCTGCTAAGAGAGCAGGTGAAAATCTTAAGTCTTCTGCAAAAGATGCTGCTGATTCTGCTAAGAGAGCAGGTGAAAATCTCAAGTCATCTGCGAAAGATGCGACTGATTCTGCTAAGAGAGCAGGTAACAATGTCAAGACTTCAGCACAAGACGCAGCAAAATCCGTGAAGAATGCAGCTAAAGATAATAACTCTCCTTCTGTAGGAAAAGAGGAAGTTATGGTTAAAACAGATTTAGAGATGAATAAAACTGAAGCTGACTTGTATAAAACACAAGCTCCAGCAGTAGAAATTAAGGATACAAGAACTGACATTTAATTATGTTTGCTGCTCCCAAGAGCGTAAAATAGAATTTTGAAGAAGGGTGAATCGTGATACGGTTCGCTCTTTTTTGCTTTAAGAAGGGAACAAGGGAACAAGGAGAAATTAATTCTTAATCCAAAACAAAATCTAAAATCTAACAACTCTTAATTCCTAATTTCTAATTCCTAACTCCTAACTCCTAACTTCTAACTAAAATCTAAAAGAAACGCATCTGTTGTCAAAATCTAAAATCCAAAATAATTATGTCCGCATCAGTTATTCAAACAGTAGAAACAAAGGTTGCTATGTACGATCGCAGCCACTGGGGAAGAATTCAGGTTTCAGATAGCGATCGCTTGCGTTTTTTACACAATCAAAGTACTAACGATTTTGAAAGTCTTAAATCGGGGCAGGGATGCGATACGGTTTTTGTAACTTCTACTGCTCGTACTATCGATCTAGCTAGTGCTTATGTTACCGATGATGCTGTATTGTTACTGGTTTCTCCCAATCGTCGCGAATATTTGATGCAGTGGTTAGATAAATATATTTTCTTTGCTGACAAAGTTAATTTAAGCGATTTAACTAATGAAACCGTAAGTTTTAGTATTATCGGTTCCCAAAGCGACGCTGTTGTTGAAAAATTAGGTGCTTCCGAAATTATCGGTAAACCTTACGGAACTCACATTCCTATTCCTAATTTAAACGCAGAGAAAGAAAATATTATTGCTGTTGGTAGTGGTTTAGCAACTCAGGGATATACGTTAATTTTAAATGCGAATCATAAAGAACAAGTTTGGTCAAAAATTATTGAAATTGGCGCAATAGAAATCAACGATAATGATTGGGAAATGTTGCGAATATTACAAGGAAGACCGCAACCAGAAAGCGAACTAACTGATGATTATAATCCTTTAGAAGCCGGTTTATGGCAAACAGTTTCTTTTGATAAAGGTTGTTATATCGGACAAGAAACTATTGCGAGATTAAATACTTATAAAGGTGTAAAACAAAATTTGTGGGGAATTAGTTTAAATGCTGCTGTTGAAGCGGGAACAGTAATTACAGCAGGTGACGAAAAAGTAGGAAAACTTACCAGCTGTACCCAAAATGGTAATAATTATTTTGGATTGGGCTACATTCGCACAAAAGCTGGTGGTGTCGGTTTAAAAGTAAAAGTAGGAGAAACTGAAGGAGAAGTGGTGTCAATTCCCTTTGTTTCTCATGAATACCCAAACAGTGAGCAGTGAGCAGTGAACAGTGAGCAGTTAGGAGTTATTGAATTTTAGATTTTAGATTTTGACAACGGATGCGTTTTTTTTGGATTTTGGATTAGGTAGGAAATAGTTAGGAGTTATGAGTTTAAATTTTAACATTGATTTGGATTAAACGAGTTAGGAGTTAGTAATAACTGTTGACTGTTAACTGCTTACTGCTCACTGTTCTAAAACGGAATAAAAATAGCTTCTTCCCTATCCCAACCAGTACCTTGACAAAATTCGTCTATCCAAGAGGCAAGATTTGATAGTTTTTTCCTGGAAGCTGTTTTAACTTCTTGGGTTTCTTCTTGTTTCGATTCTTCTAGAATTTCTTGTTCTTCATCACTACACATAGAAAGTAAAGATAATACTTGCTCTTCACTTTCTAATTGAGCAATCATGCTGCCAGAGGCAAATTTTTCAGATGGGTTTTCTTGGAGTAATTCTGAAAAAACTTGAAATTCTTTTTCTATTGATTCTAATTCTGCTGTTGATGCGAATTTAGTAATTGCTGTTGAATTAGATATAGGTTGATTAATTTCTGTATCGTCTGTTTTTTCTGCTCTAAATGTATCGTAAACAACTTCCTCTTGAAGGATATTGTGATTTACTTTATTATTACTTACACGCTCATCTAAATTGTCAATTATATGTAATTGCTGTTCGGGATTAAAATTAAGACCTAATGCAGCAATAATTTCATCGGGATTATTATTTAATTCAAGAATAAAAGGAAAAATTTCATCTAGTTTTGGTTCTAAAACTGATAAAGTTGCTAAGATAAAACCGCTTGAAGGGCGACGATAACCATCATAATTTCCCCAAATTCGCATTTTTTCTAACCAGGGACGATTTTGATGGTAGTATTTCACCCATTTGATTTTCAAAGATTCGCGTAGCTGCTTAATATTCATTTCAATATACATCTATATACAGACTTTTATAAGTCAGTAATTAACTTTTAACCTGGGAATGAAATCGGCGATAAAGCATTTGTTTGACTATGCAACCACCTAACAAATGTTGTTCTATCACCTTTTGGACTTCCGACGGATGAACATTGCTATACCAAACATTTTCTGGCAATATTAGGACCATCGGACCATTACCACATTGTCCCAGACAACTGCTACTTATTACAGTTACTTCAGAAACAGGATGCTCTTCAAAAGCTGCTAATACTTTAACAGCACCCTGTTTTTTACAAGTACGATTTTGGCAAACTCGAACGGTTTTCATATTAGTTGTTAGTGGTTAGTTGTTAGTTGTTAGTGGTTAGTTGTAAACTTGGTGTCTCAGCACCAATTATGAATAAATATAAACTGCTACATACATTCCTAAATACTAACTCCTAACTCCTAACTCCTAACTTACTTCTAATCCTTTTGATTTTAACCATTCTGAGTTGAATATTCGCGATTGATAACGAGAGCCACTATCACATAATATAGTTACGATTGTATGTCCTGGCCCCATTTGTTTGGCAAGGGCGATCGCCGCACCTACATTGATGCCTGTCGAACCACCCATTAATAATCCTTCTTTTCGCAATAGTTGGTAAACTACTCGCAATGCTTCTTTATCATCAACCTGGATAGCGTCGTCAATGGGTACGTTTTCCATATTGGCTGTAATCCTGCTGTTGCCAATTCCTTCAGTGATGGAACTACCTTCTGTGTTAATTTCACCAGTTTTAATATAGCTGTAAAGTCCGCTACCAAGTGGATCTGCAACAACGCATTTTATATTTTTGTTTTTTTCTTTAAGAAACATTGATGCACCTGCAAAAGTACCACCCGTGCCGGTTGCAGCTACCCAACCATCAACTTTACCATCTGTTTGCGCCCAAATTTCGGGGCCAGTGGTTTCGTAATGAGCTTGCCGATTTGCTAGGTTATCAAATTGATTTGCCCAAATCGCGTTTTCCATTTCGGACGCAACTTTACCAGATAATTTTACATAATTATTGGGGTCTTTATAAGGTACCGCAGGAACCGGACGAACTTCGGCTCCCAAAGCTGCAAGTGCGTCCATTTTTTCCTGTGACTGAGTTTCGGGAATAATAATTAAACATTTGTAACCTTTGGCATTGCAGATATGTGCTAAGCCAATTCCTGTATTACCAGCAGTTCCTTCGACAACGGTACCACCAGGTTTGAGTAAACCTTTTGCTTCAGCATCTTCAATAATATATAGTGCTGCTCTATCTTTGACGGAGCCACCGGGGTTGAGAAATTCTGCTTTTCCTAAAATTTCGCATCCCGTTTCTTCGCTAAAGCTTTTTAACTTAATTAACGGAGTGTTTCCGACGGTACCGACAAAGCCGTTTTTAATGTCCATGTTCAATTTACCAATTTTCTTCTTCACTATAAGAATTTTGGCTTATTGCGGTACATATATTAAGTTTTTTATAGATAATTATAAAATAGTCACGGATGAAGATTTTAAACTTTCCATTCGGATTCTGGAATATCTGCACCAAGCATGATGTTGTGTAAAGTTCCGATAGGTAAATCTTTGCCTTTATGATAAGGGACAATAACCATTAATTGTCTTTCCACATTTCGCCATTTACGATGACTACCTTTTTGAGAAACTAATTCAAAACCATATTGCTGTAAAGTTTTTTCAACTTCCGAAGCATTCATCCGTCGAGTGCGACTCATCCCAAAGTTACCTCGCTGGTGATTGCTCCTGGTGCGAGTTGAATTGTATCGGGTTCAAGATAAAGCTCTATAGCTTCACGAATATTTTTTAAAGCTTCTTCTTGCGTCTCTCCTGCTGACACGCAACCAGGTAACTCTGGACACCAAATAGCCCATTCTCCAGTTTCAGTATCTGGTTCAAGAATTACACGCCACTTCATAAAAACATCTCCTTAATTCAATTAATATTTCTGATGACACTATGTAAATACATCGTAGCTTAAAGTTTTTCTATCAATATCCAAAATGAATTTATAAGCTTCTAATTAATTGTTAACAGATTATAATTGTAAGCAGTAATTACACTGAGGCATTATTTTGTAAATTTAATTTATTTTATTATAAGATCAGTATTTATAATAGCTTTGTTTCGGGGTGCTTATTGATGATAAAAATTGCAACGTCATGACTGAAGTTTGTCTTTAATTAGCTTTTAGAATCGCGATAATTGCCGAGTAAAAATTTCAACTCATAAATCAAAAAGAATGAATTTACAAACAGAAAATAATAATTTCATGGATGATTTAGAAAAAGTTGTCCAGACACGTTCTTCTGTATCGGTTTCTTTAGATAAAATCGTTGAAACGATAGATAAAGCGGAAAAAGCTTCTGAAGATAATTCTGGTAAACTAAGTTTAGAAAGAGATATCGAAGATATTAAGGTTGCCAGCAAAAATCTCCGCGAAGGTGTGTTTCGTTTATTGGTTTTAGGAGATATGAAGAGAGGAAAGAGTACTTTTCTCAATGCTTTAATTGGCGAACGATTATTACCGAGCGATGTGAATCCTTGTACTGCTGTTTTAACTGTTTTACGTTACGGAGCAGAAAAAACTGTAACGGTACATTTTAATGATGGTAAAAGTCCGTGCATGTTAGATTTTGATTCTTTTAAACATAAGTATACTATCGATCCAGCCGAAGCTAAAAGGTTAGAGGAAGAGAAGAAACCAGCGTTTCCTGATGTTAGTCATGCAGTGGTTGAATATCCTTTACCTTTATTAGAAAAGGGTATTGAAATCATTGATAGCCCTGGTTTAAATGATACGGAAGCCCGAAATGAATTATCTTTGGGTTACGTCAATAACTGCCATGCAATTTTATTTGTAATGCGAGCTTCTCAACCTTGTACTTTAGGAGAGCGTCGCTATCTAGAAAACTATATTAAAGATAGAGGTTTATCGGTTTTCTTTTTAGTTAATGCTTGGGATCAGGTAAAAGAAGCTTTAATCGATCCCGATGATCAGGAAGAATTACGGGAAGCTGAGGAAAGATTGCACAAGGTATTTAAAGCAAACTTAGCTGAATATTGCGTTGTTGACGGACAAGATATTTACGACGAAAGAGTATTTGCAATCTCATCAATTCAAGCTTTACGCAAACGGTTAAAAAATCCCGCTGCTGATTTACAAGGAACTGGTTTTTCTGAATTTATGGCAGCATTAAATATATTTTTAACCAGAGAAAGAGCGGTTGCAGAATTGCGTCAAGTAAGAACTTTAGCTAGACTTGCTTGTCATCATACAAAGGAAGCAATTGAAAGAAGAATTCCTTTATTAGAGCAAGATGTCGATCAACTTCGTGAAAAAATTGATTCTGTTGAACC
Organism: Calothrix sp. CCY 0018; assembly: GCF_963920925.1. NCBI lineage: Bacteria > Bacillati > Cyanobacteriota > Cyanophyceae > Nostocales > Calotrichaceae > Calothrix > Calothrix sp. CCY 0018. The sequence continues at coordinate 45,068 of NZ_CAWUDI010000047.1, forward strand.
CGAATTTGAGAAACTTAAAAGTATTGGTGATGAATTTAAGCAAGAAATTAGAAATACTAGGGATACTGAAGCTAAAAGTATTTCCGATTCTTTCCAAAGCTATGTTTTGAATTTGGATAATACTTTTGAAACTGATTTTGTACGCTATCAGCCGGAATTGAACTTATTTGATTTTCTGAGTAGCGGTAAAAGGGAAGCTTTTAACATTGCCCTGCAAAAAGCTTTTGAACAATATATTACCGATAAATTATCTGCTTGGAGTTTAACCGCTGAGAAAGATATTACCGCAGCTTTCAAAGAATTATCTCAAAGTGCGGCAAAATATGGTGCTTCCTATACCCAAGTTACTGATAGCATCACTCAAAAGTTAACTGGGGAGAAAGTCAAAATCAATTCTAATAGTACTGCCGAAGAAGATAATTCTCCAACTTGGGCAAAATGGGCTATGGGATTATTATCTTTATCAAGAGGGAATTTAGCCGGTTTTGCAATGGCTGGTGCGGGTTTTGACTGGAAAAATATTTTATTAAATTACTTTACAGTTATTGGAGTTGGTGGAATAATTACCGCAGTTACAGGTATTTTTCTAGGCCCCATCGGCTTTGCTTTATTGGGTTTGGGTGTAGGAGTTTTGCAAGCTGATGGTGCAAGAAAGGAGTTAGTTAAAACTGCAAGAAAAGAATTAGTTAAATATCTACCGCAAGTAGCGCAAGAGCAATCAGTTAACGTTTATAATGCAGTCAAAGAATGTTTTGAGGCTTATGAGAAAGAAGTAAGTAGCAGAATTCAAGATGATATTGCGGCTCGGAAATCGGAATTAGATAATTTGTTGAAGCAAAAAGAAACTCGTGAAATTAACCGCGATGAGGAGTTAAAGCGATTTCAAGTTTTGGAGTCAGATATTTTTACAGAGTTGCACAATGTGGAGTCAGCTTACAGTAATTTATTGGCTTATTACGGTTAACCTCGTTTACCCATGAATTGATTTGTAGAGACGTAGCACTGCTACGTCTCTAGATTTACCGGAATAGCGATACTGTATCTAGATTTACCCGAATAGCGATACTTTACAACCATAGATATCGGAGACGTAGCACTGCTACGTCTCTACATCAATAATCATTTTTATTTAAACAAATAATTATGTCGCAAAATCAAAACCAACTTGTAGAAAGTCTCAAATCCGCAACTAAATCACTAAATGTAGAATCAACATCCCAACTATCTAGAGATGTAGAAGCAATTTCCCAACATCTTATAAATCCTAACTTTCGCATTGCGGTTTTTGGCCCTTTTAATCATGGTAAGTCAACTTTACTCAATGCTTTATTAGGGAACAAGACTTTACCCATAGATTTAATTCCCACTACTGGTGCTGCGATTACTGTTAAATATGGTGATGAAGTTGAAACTCGGATTACTTTTCTGGATGGAAAACAAATTCACCGCAGCGGTACCGATATTTTAAAGGAATTTGCCATCCTTGATGATGACAGAAGGATGCGAAATGATGTTTTATCTGTAGAAGTTTTTTCTCCTCATCCATTTTTAAAAACTGGTATAGAATTTATCGATTTACCGGGAACTAACGATCGAGAAGAACAAAATAATTTAGTCAAAGAACAATTATTAAGCGTCGATTTGGTAGTGCAATTGCTCGATGCGCGTAAATTAATGACTTTGGAAGAAAGGGAAAATTTACGCGATTGGTTATTGGATAGGGGAATTCAAACTGTTGTTTTCGTCGCCAATTTTCTCAATTTACTCGAATTAGAAGAACAAAAACAAGTCCAAAGCCGCTTAAGGTTTGTTGCAGAAAGTTTTCGCTCTCAATTGCCTTCAGGATTCAGTAATTTATATCGAGTTGATGCTTTACCAGCTTTACGAGCAAGGTTGAAAGGTGATGTTGCAGCGGCGAATACCAGCGGTTTAGTTGCTTTTGAAGCCGCTTTACAGAATATTGCCGCAAGTTTAAAAAAGGATAGTCAAAATATCTCTTCCCCCAGAATTGAGTCGGTAGCAACTCAAATTCAACAAGCTTTAAAGGCAAAAATTATACCTTTGAAAGGTGATATTAAAGCGTTTGATGATAAAAATAAAGCCAAAAATGAGATTAAAATAAAAGCAGAAAGATTAATTAAACAAGGTTTTACTCAAAGTTTATCCGAGCTACGTAACTGGTTTAATTTAACGAATTTACTCAAAAAATATCAAGGTGATGCTGCAACCGAATTAGCTAATAATAACTTTAATAATTGGGAAACTAATAATTTAAAGAAAGATTTCGAGCGATTAAAAACTGATTTAGAAAAATGGCTAGAACAAGCATACGATTTCTTTGCACAAGAAAAACCAGAAAATTTATCAATTCAATTCCCTGCTCATCCAAAAATAGAAATACCGCCTCCACCAAGTAATTCTAATAGCGGTGATGCTGGAGCTTATGCAGCCGCTGGTGGCATTGGTTGGTTATTAGGTGGCCCCATTGGAGCTGCTGTCGGTGGAGGTATTGCTTATTTACTTGATAAAGGTTTACAAGAAGGTGGTGAAAATACAACTGAATCTTACACCGATAAAATCGCCAGAAATTGTATAGATGCTGTTGATGAATATTTTCTCCAATTAAGCAAGCAAGGATTATCTCTTTTAGATGAATACGAAAATCTTGCCGATAAAATAATTAAATTTGTACCTCAAAATCAAGATTCTTCAGAAATAGCTGCAAAGCGAAAAGAATTAAAACAATGGCAAAATACTTTAAATGATTTGAATATAAAATTAGAGCAAGTATTAGGAACTTTTATTTCAGATGAATTTAAAATTGAAATAGAAGAAATTGCTCAAAAAAAGCATGACACAAATACTGTAAATCAACCTCAATCTCAATCTCAATCTGTATATAGCTATTCCGGTAAAGGAGTAAAAGAAGATGTCGGAACTTATAAAAAATATTCTCCCCCAAAAAAAGAGGATGTAGATAAAAAATTTGTTGATTGGGAAATAGATGAAGAAATCGCACAGATGAAATCACAAATGAATTCATCTGGATTTGAAAATAATCAAAAAAATAACCAAAAACCTAAAACTGATGCAGAAAAACTTATTCACGCTTACAATATTCTCGGTTTGAAACCAGATGCTTCACCATCACAAATTAAACAAGCTTATAAAAGTTTAGTCAAAAAATGGCATCCAGATTTATTTGTTAATCAACCGCAAGAATTAATTAAAGCTCAGGAGAAAATTCGACTGATAAATGAAGCTTACCGTATTTTAAGTTAGGTGTTGATAACTGTTCACTGTAAAGGAAAATGAACTATAAAAGTTGCACCTTTCCCTTCCCCAGCACTTTCAGCGATAATTGTACCGTTGTGTAATTCTACTAAATGATGTGCGATCGCCAATCCTAATCCCAATCCTTTTTGCTTGGTTTCATTATCGTTGCCTTGACGAAAACGCTCAAATATGTATGGTAATAGTTCGCTGCTAATTCCTTTTCCCGTGTCGCTAACTGTAATTTGAGCGGTATTTCTAATATGAAGTAAATCAACTTTTATCTGTCCCGATTCGGGTGTAAATTTGATTGCGTTACTTAATAAATTACTTAATACTTGCTGCAAGCGATTGGCATCTCCCATTATGTTGTTAATGGTAGAATCAAGTTGGGATTCTAAATGAATATTTTTCGCAATTGCTATTGGGTATGCTGACTCAATTGCTTCTTTAACTATAGATTGTAGATTAACCGAGCTAATTTGTAGTTCAAGCTTACCCTGTACAATCCTTGATATATCTAATAAATCTTTAATTAAATTATCTTGGGTTTTAGCATTACGTTCGATAATTTCTATAGCCCGGTTTCTTGTTACTTCGTTATCGGCATTTTTATGTAATATTTGCGACCAGCCTAAAATTGCATTCAGTGGCGATCGCAAATCGTGAGATACCATTGCCACAAAATCATCTTTGGCTTGATTAGCTGCTTCAGCTTCTTCTCGGGCTTCTCGTTCGCTAATTAATAACTGAGCGCGTTCTTTTTCTATGCGCTTGCGTTTTGTAATATCAAGTATAAAAGAAACACCAATATCGCTATTATTTTCTGATAAAGAAGCACCTAAAACAATGGGAACCCTACTTCCATCTTTACGAATATATTCTTTTTCAAAAGGATGACAAACTTGATTATTTCTAATTTGCTCGATTGCTTCTCTATCAACATTTTGCCATTCTTCGGGTGTCAATTCATCCCAACGAATTAATCCTGCTTGCAAATCCTCGCGACTATAACCAATTATTTCCAAAAAGCGCGTATTGGCATCAACTATTTTACCGTTAGTTTCCCAAAACATGATTCCCAACATATCTGACTCAAAAATGCGCCGAAAACAAGCTTCACTTTCTCTTAAATTTTCTTCCGACTGCTTTTGAGCGGTAATTTCTCTAAGTACTCCTAATAACTGACAAGGTTTTCCATCCGAGCTTCTCAGAAAAACTGTATCGCGACTGCTAAACCAGTGCAATTTACCTTGACAATCGCGCATTCGGTATTCAAAAGATAGTATTTCCCCGTCATCTACAGATTTAAATTTTTCGTGATAATCTTTTAAAGGCTGTAAATCATCTGGATGAATTAAGTTTTTTACTAAATCCACTTTCATTTCCTGAATCTGCTGTGGGGAATAACCCAAACGCTGTTCTATTTGACAATTAATATAAATATTCCGCTGTTCTTTTAAGTCAAATAAATATAATATATCTGGCGTTGTATCGGCGATTTGTTGAATTAAACGCTGGCTTTGTTGCAATGCTTGTTCGGATTGCTTGCGTTTAGTTATATCGCGCCAAGTTGCCACAAAACCATCTTCTAATTTAGATATTCTAATATCGTAAGCTTTACTCAAAATTTGCTCGTTATTGTTATTAGTAAAACATAAGACTTCTCTTGAAAGTGGCTTACCCGTTTCTACAACTTGACAATACTGTTCAAATAACTCTCTTTCTAACTCGTTCCCGAATTTTTCTAAACCGATTAATTTATTTTCGCAGCCCGCAGCATTCAAATACTCGCCGTGAAATCCCGTAATATTACCAAAATCATCGCTGATGCAAATATATACACCGAAGCAATCGAGCATATTTTCTACGGAAGCAAAGAAACGCCGCTTGCTTGCGTTCAATTCCTGCTGCAAAACTGTTTTTTCCATAACGTTTCTGACAGCAAGACGTAAAGTTTCAGGAGTTGTATCTGCTTTTACCAAATAATCTTCAACACCGTACTTCATTGCCTGTACGGCTACTTTTTCGCTACCTTTGCCTGTCAGCATTACTACTGGAGGTTTACTACTATTACAGTAAGGTTTTAATTCTTGCAAAAACTCCAAACCATCCATATCCGGGAGCATATAGTCAAGCAAAATAACGTCTGGTTGGACTTGCTTACAAGCTTCTAAAGCTTCTTCCCCATTCTGCTTTTCTAAAAATGTGTAATTATATTTCTCATCTTTTTGCAAGTAGCGACGATAGGTATGTCTATCTTCCAGGCAATCATCAATAATTAGAATTGTACGCTGGTTTTGCATTATGCTTTACCTTTTTGCTGCTTTGCCTCAAAGTACGCAAAATTTCCTTGATTTGACAGGACTCGAAATAGTTATAGGATACAGATAATTCTTAATATTTTATAAATTTTTATGAGTTTATTCTAATATTATGTATGACTACAAATTAAATTAGGATTTAAATTTCATATATACTGACGTTAAAATGCCCCATCCTAATTAAAATCAAGTAGAAACTAATACAAATCATAATTGCTATCTTCAGGAAGAACAACAGTGCTAAACCAGTAGTTAACAATAGACTGCATTACATCTTTTGATTTTTGTACGTTCATTGGCTTGAGGATGTAGCTATTCACTCCGAAGCGATAACAAGTTTCAATATCTTTGGGATTGGATGAAGTAGTAAAAACAATAACTGGAATAGTTTTTAATTTCTCGTCTTGCTTAATTTGTTCTAGAACTTCTCTTCCATCGGTTCCCGGCAAATTTAAATCTAACAAAATTATAGATGGACGAGGTGCTTGTCGATCGTGTTCGTAATCTCCTTGACGATAAAGAAAGTCTAGAGCATCTTCACCATCAATACAGCGATAAACCGGGTTGGAAATCTGCGATTTTTTTATAAAGCGTCCGAATGCTTCAAAATCTTCGTCGCTATCCTCAACTATCAGTAGAGGTAAATATGGTTTTTCTGCGATTTGTTGTGTCATTCTCGATCGGGTTGCAAAGTAAAATAAAAAGTACTGCCTTCTTTAAAAGTTGACTCCACCCAAATATTACCACCGTGGCGTTCAACAATTTTTTTGACAATTGTTAACCCAGCCCCAGTACCGCCTCCGTACCTGTTTGGAGCGTGTAATCTTTTAAAAATGCGGAAAATAGTTTCTAAGTGTTTGAGCCGAATTCCGATACCATTATCTTTAATGTAATAAATAATTGGTGGTTCTGAATCGCTACGATGGCTGTAATGTTTTTGATATTTTTCGGTATCAGCTTCTGGATCTATGAAACCAATTTCTACCCATTTTTGTTCTTTATCATTATACTTTAATCCATTGCTAATTAAATTACTAAATAATTCGCTAATTTGAGTTTTATCGCAATTAATTGTAGGTAATTTTTGGGGAATGCGAATATCAACGTCTTTGTTATAGCTAATTCTTAAAACATCAGCGGCATTATGAATAATTTCGTTTAAATTAATATTATGTAGCGAAAGTTCGGTTCTTCCCAAGCGAGAATAATGCAGCAAGGAATCAATTAAATTTTCCATTCGCTTAGTTAACCGCATCAAAGTTTCTAACTTAGAAACTCCATCGCTGTCTAAAGTATCTCCATAATCTTCGATCAAAAAGCTAGAATAATTATGAATTCCCCGCAATGGTTCTTTCAAATCGTGAGATGCTATATAAGCAAAAGAATCTAAATCATCATTGCTGCGTTCTAATTCCAAATTAACTTTCGCTAACTCATCCGCTTTCCTAAGTAAAATACCGACAATCGAACTCCGTAACTCTAACGCTGCTTCAATTTCGCAATTTTGCCAAGCTAAAGACTTTTGTCTTACGGTTTCTTGCCATAATTTAAATGATTGTCGCGGAGATATGTTGATGGTTCCATCTTCTAAAACTTCTACAGGTTTGTGAGGATTTCCTCCCCAATTTACCGTTTGCAGAACTTCCGGACGAAACCATAATATATAAGTATTTTGAACTTTGGAAATAGCTAAAGCCATTAAACCGCTACCAACTTCCATGAACTTTTTTGCTTCTGGATAAACATTTGCTAGGGAATCGGTGTGATAAATAATCTCATTTTTCATTTGCGTTTCTACCCAAGAAACTAACTCATTGATTTGTAATTCTGTCGGAGTTATACCTTCTTTAATTGAACTACTGCCATTACAAATTGCAACTCCTTTAGCACCAACCAAATCTAATAAATCTGATGGATTCTTGGTTAAACCATCAACCAAGTCTTCTGCATGAGTAATTGAATCGATAAACCTAGACTGTATCGACTTCAACTTAATTTTATAGTCTAAGTCTTCATTTTCTTCTTTGGCTGCTAATTCAAAGGACATTATTTGTGCCAAAAATTCACATACCGTGCGGATTTCGTAAGATACCGTTTTTTCCGCTTCGTAATGATGACAAGCAATCAATCCCCATAACTTCTTATCTTTCAATAAAGAAACCGACATCGAAGTGGTAACACCCATATTTTTCAAATACTGAATATGTAGCGGTGAAACGCTGCGTAACACCGACAAACTCATATCTAAAGGTTTGTTAGTTTGGGGATTTAATTGAGGAATTAACTGTACTGGCCGATAATCTACATTCCGAATCAAACGCAGTAAATTTAGCGTATACAATCTTCTAGCTTGCTGAGGAATATCAGTAGCAGGATACCGCAAACCTAAAAACTTTTCTAAACCTTCTTTAGGATTTTCAGAAATAACTGCACCCGCTCCATCATCATCAAAGCGGTAAACCATTACCCTGTCAAAGCCAGTAATTTTCCTGACTTCTTTGACAATTACATCACAAAGCTCTGTCAGCGTCGAACTCTTCTGTATCTTATTTAAAGGGCTTTTAACTAAATTATAAAAATCAAAAAACTTTCTATCTTCCTGCGTCGATCGCGTCGGCTCTAACTCCAAAATTACCGTACCAATACTGCGATGAACTATACCAGTAAATACCAGTGTTTTATCGGAACGCTTAATATAAAGTTTCAAAGGATTTACGCTATCAAAATCCTCCGTCAAACACCTACGTACTGCTTGACTCTGACTTTCATCAAGCAGAAAACTCAACTTCTGGTTTAACAACTCCTCTGGCTGCAAACCAAGAAACTCAAAAGTATTATTGCTTACCTGGAGTATCGTAAATTCCGGCTCCCTTAAAGCTAATAATATGCCATGCGGCTGAATCGAACTCGGAATCTGAATTGCTTCGCGATCGCAATTCGTCAAATTCACATTTTCCGCCGTTACACCTTGATTTGAGCTTACAGCCTTACCCTGGCTCATTCCTTAATCCCTAATTTCTTTAAGTCAACTAATCTACTTAAATCACCGTCAAATTTAAATTAACTTTTATACTTAATTTTTATTTTTAATTAAAAAGCAATTATTCATATAATAATGAATAATTATAAATGTTGATTAATCTTTTAAAGTAAAATATTGTAGAAAAAGGGAACGGGGAACAGAAGAATAACTTAAATAATTGTAAAGAGGGAATAGGGAATAGGGAACAGGGAACGGGGAATTTCTATAAATTTATTTAAAAAAACAATTTTAGTACTTACAAAAAGCCCCCCAATGCATCGGGGGGTTGGGGGGATATTACCGCTAATTCTGAAACGGTAATTCAACAACAGATTATTTATTAGGCTGAGGAGTCATCCGTAAATAAGGCTTAACCACTTCATATCCTTTAGGAAACTTTTCCTTGAGAACTTCTGGATCTTTAAGAGTGGGGACAATAACGCAATCATCGCCATCTTTCCAGTCAGCAGGAGTCGCAACGCTGTAATTATCAGTTAACTGCAATGAATCAATTACCCGGAGAATTTCATCAAAATTACGTCCGGTGCTGGGAGGATAAGTTAAGCTCAAACGTAATTTTTTATCTGGATCGATGATGAACACAGTCCGCACAGTTACCTTAGCGTTAGCATTCGGGTGAATCATATCATAAAGATCGGAAACCTTTTTATCATCGTCAGCCAAAATCGGATAATTGAGCTTAGTGCTTTGAGTTTCCTCAATATCTCCAATCCAACCTTTGTGAGATTCAGCATCATCAACGCTAAGTGCGATCGTCTTAACATTGCGCTTGTCAAATTCCGGCTTTAACTTAGCAACGGTACCTAATTCAGTCGTGCAAACGGGAGTATAGTCAGCAGGGTGAGAAAACAGCACAACCCAGCTATCCCCAGCCCACTTGTAAAAATCAATTTCCCCTTCACTAGAAGCTTGAGTAAAGTTTGGAACTGTATCACCGAGACGTAGAGCCATATGAAGATTACCTGATAGTCTGAAAGTTTTGCTTGACACTCTGCCCTCTTTCATAGAGGCAGATTCTCTAAGACTTGCTTAAAAGGGATAGTCAAATATCCCCCTAGATGCTCAAAACAACTATCGAATTCGATGCTGCAATTGCGCTTACTTTTGATTAATTATTTTGCTTTCTGAGTCCATCACTACTGCCAATTCGGTACGCCGGGGCATCCTGCCATTACTTACTCGTCTAGTCGTACTACGAAGGTAGCCGGATCTTCGTTGTAGGGATTTCGCCTTACTAGGATGTTTCCTCGCGTAGATGGTTATTCCTACTTGCTATTCACATTTTACCATTTTTTGAATGCAGATAAATCTGCTTTATCGATTTTCCAACCCGGTTTAAAAACACGGGGCTACCAATCTCCGGCTTTTGCGTGTTTAAAAAAAAGCAGTCATCACATATTACCGGGTTCCCCGATTCGGTTTTAGCAGATTGAAACAAAACGTAAATCTAATTAATTAGGAATTGGGCATGGGGCATGGGTAATTGGGCATTAATAACTCCTAACTCCTAATTCTTAATCGCATCAAGACTTTGTTGATTCCACACATAATCTTTCATATCATCTGGCCAAGAAACTTCTTCTGCTGTGGCAAGTTTTAAAGTGCTAGCTTTTAATTCAGAATACAGATCGGCAAAATCACCAATTATAATATTATTTTTAATAAAAGTTTGACGCAACAGTTCTGTTGTAAACATCATGTTATGAGCTTCAAAACTGCCTTTTTTAAATATCTGCTCAAAGATGATAAATTTTATATCATCTCGTCCTTGTTTATTCGCTTTTTCACGAGTAATTCCAAATTTTTCGGGTACTATATCACCTTTAATTGATACCATGATATATTTTGGTCCTTTCACCCATCTTTGATAGCTGTTACCAAAAGCAAAAACATTAATTAACCGATCTGTACGATTTTCCCATCTTTTTTCTTGAATCTTTCGCGCTTTAAAATTCCAAAAAGCTGCGTATTTTCCAACAAACTTTCTTTTAGCACGATTAATAGCGCGGGCTAATAAAATTGTTCCATGACTATCCCCCGAAAAATTCAGACATTTATCGTTTTCTATAGCGTAAAGTATTAAAGTCGTAGTATTTCTAATTGCAGGACTTCCAGCTAAACCGATGCGATGTATTGCAGCATCGATCCAATCTAAATATTGATTAACAAATTTAAAAAGAGGATTTTGCTTGATGAAAGAAGAATTATTCAAGTTAGCAACCCCAGTATTCAAAGTCTGTGCGTATCTCCTACTTCTCTTTGAAGATATTTCTTCAGGTTGTCCCAAACCAGGAATAAATATTGCAAAAAGTTGGCGATCGTCACATAAAGGATAATAAGCGATTTCTTGAGTAATAAAGGCAATTGAATTTCCCATTGCCATCACATCATCAAAATCAAAAATTTCTTCCGTGCCCGGATTCTGAAATTGTCCGTCAAACTTCTTATCCGGGAATAAAATTTCTAAAAGCCAGCGTCGTGGATTTGACTCTACCTGCTGTGCCTTATATTTATTCCTCATGATAAATTTCCTTTTATTAAAACCGCGTTGTTATCAGCTTACTGTTTGATATACAAGTATTTTGTTAAACTTTCCGATAATTAATTTAAACATATTACTGTAGTAATGTAAGTATTTTAGGGAACAGGGAATGGGGAGATGGGGACAAGGGGACAAGGAGAGGGGGAGAGGGGGAGAGAAAATAACTCTTAACTCCTAACTCTTTAAATCCAAAATCTAATCACCTTTAACCTGAATAATATCTTGATAAGCCTCAACTATTTTTTGCGCGATCGCATCCCAACTATAGTTCAACAATGCATATTTCCGTGCCTGCAAACCCCTACGCTGTCTTTCTTCTGGATCTTTCAATGCTTCCCTTAATAAATCTGCAATTGATTCGGTATTGGTTGTACCTACCCATCCCGATTCGCTACCGCTAATGTCTTGACAAATATGCACTTGGTCTGAAATTACTACTGGGATTCCTGCTACCATCGCTTCGGCTACAGCAATACCAAAGTTTTCGTAATAGGAAGGTAATACGAATAAATCGGCTGTTTCCAATAAAGCTGATTTTAATTCCCCGGTAACAAAACCAGTAATAGTAGTATGTTTATCTAAAGGTGAAGCTTGAATTTGCGACTTAATTTTTTGTTCGTAACTAGGATCTTGAGGATTAGTTCCAGCTAAAACAAAATGAAAATCTAACCCTTCACTCAAAAGTTTTTCTAAAGCCGGAATTAATAAATCTAATCCTTTTTTAGGATCGATGCGCGACATAAATAATATTTTTGGTACGTTGTCGGGAATATTAAATTGATTGGAGACGTTAAATTTAACGTCTCTACATTCCTGCATTTGCTTTACACCGAGGGGAATTACTAAATCTCTGGTAGTCACCCCAAATCTATGGGAAACTTTCGCTTCTTGTTCGCTGGTAAAGTGAATTGCAGCAGCTTTCTTAATATTTGGACGTTCTAAACCTGCTGCATAAAGTTGTTTTAATTGCTTTTTCTTACGTAAATCTGCTGGATCGAGGGTTCCTAAAGGACGTAAAATATAAGGTAATTTTTTAGCGCGACAAACAGCAGCGGCGGTACTACTAACTGGAGAAAATAAAGCATGAATATGAGCTAAATCGTATTCCTTAGCATGATTATTTAACCACTTTAATAGATCGACAGAAAACTTATAGCGACGAAACGGAGAACATTTAAAATAAATGATTTCATAACCATCTTGTTCGATGGGAGAATTTAGCGGCACATCCAAAGGTTTTTGTCCCGTATCACCATTACTATCTGTTGTCAAAATAGTCACTTTTACACCTTGACGTGCTAAAGCAGGTGCAAGCCCCAATACCATTTGACTGGGGCCACCGTAAATCAGAGAAATTGAAGGAACGATTTGTAATATTTTCATAACTCTTGATAAAATTGCAATTGCTGTTTCGCTAAAGCAATATTTGTATACTGTGCCATTGCTTTTGCATAACCCATTTGAGCGAGATTTTCTGTTAAATCTTGGTTGTCTATTAACTGTTCCAAACGATTAGCTAATTCTTCAGCATTACCTTCTGGAAATATCAATCCCGCATCGCCAATTACGTGGGGAATTTCACCAGAGTCCGAACCAATTACGGGTACTTTACAAGCCATTGCTTCAATGATTACGTGCCCGAATTGTTCTTTCCAACCAACCGAAGTTAAGGTTTTAAATTTATAAGTTGTTTCTGATGGCAATATCAAAGTACTCATCAGATTTATATAGTCTGCAACTTCGTCATGGGGAACGCTTTCAACTAATATAATTCTGTCTTTAATTCCTTTTTCTGCGGCTTTATGCAATATTTCATCTTTTAATTCTCCTCTTCCTAAAAGCAAGAATTTCCAAGATTTATCTTTAATTTTTACTAAAGCATCTAAAAGCGTTATGATACCTTTTTCAGGTACAAAACGTCCCACGAAACCAATTACAAAATCATCCGGTTCCAGACCGACTTTTTTTGCTAATTCTGGCTGATTTTTCGGTGTAAATAAAGTTTCATCTACACCCAGTTGCGGCATTACTTTGATTGGGCCTTCATAACCTCGATCGCGCAATATTTCCGCACCATCTTGATTTCCAGAAATTATGCCGTGACTGTTATCAAGGTTGTAATTCTCTAATATAGATATCGGGAATTTTAAATTATATGGTAAATTCCACCAGGTAAAGAATATATTTTTTGCTTTAAGTCCTAGTAGTGCATTTAAAGTAATCATTTCCGCATAAGCCAACCCTCTAGAACCTTGTTCTACATGAATAATGTTAGGACGAAATTCTCGTAATAAAGTAACTAAATCACCACCGAAGGTAAGTAACCCTTGATGATTTTGACTAAAATTAGAAACGGGAACTATCCGAAAATTGCCTTCATCGCGATATTCAGTTTCAATAATTTTGTTTTGAACTCCTCCAGGCCGCCATTTTTTCGGAACTACTACCGTTACTTCTATATCTGGCTGTAATCGAGATAAAGCGCGTAATTTCTCGCAATTTAAATCTACTATATACGTATGACTTGCTACTAATATTTTCATGATTTTAGATAATAGTTTTTATAAAAAGGGAGTAGGGAATAGGGAATTTGATAATAATTTTTATTAGAACCTCTAAATATTTAGATCCCCCCAACCCCCCTTAAATAAGGGGGGCTTTTTGTTTGTCTCTAAGCCTTCCTCTGCGCTCTCTGCGGTTAAATAATCTTTTCAGAAACTCCCAACAGGTTTTCTAGAATTCGTTTCCACTAGTTCAATTTGCTTATCTTGCTGAGTATAAACTTGACCGTCATTCCATAATGATTGAATCACGGTACCCAAAGCATTCAAAAAGCCCAAGCTATAAAAAACGCCGCGAGTTAAGATTTTGATTGGAGAGCCGCTTTTGTGACAGGGAGGTCTTCCGAGGACGTGACAGTCAAACAAACGAGCATAAAAACGCAACGCTTGATTGACATTTAAGTTATTTAACCCCAACAAGAAATGATTGTGGTAGAACGTAAACTGATATTTAGTTGAACGAGTGCTGATATCGTGGCAACCACCTGTCTCTTCTCCTAAATGCACTAAATGCGCTTCTGGATCGTACCAAATTTTATATCCCGTCTTGCGAATGTGCAGGCAAAAATCCGACTCTTCCCGCACCGCACTTCCACGAAATCTTTCATCAAAATGCAATCCGTATTCAGTGAATAGTTCGCGACGGAAAGACATATTGCAACCCCTCGTAGTTAAAACTTCCTGGGGTTTTGTAGTGTGTACTAAATCAATATAATACCAAGCAACTCCAGGGTCCATTGCTTGAGGAGGTAGATATTCAAGCTCTGTATAATTACCTTCACCCTGGGTATAACCTTTAGCAGAATCTTCCATTTTCATGCGATCGAATACCCTTCCCGCGACAGCCCCTATTTCTGGGTTTTGATAATTTTTCGCATGAGCAGTTAAAAATCCCGGTTCTAACAATACATCATCATCGATAAATAGAATTATCTCACCCGCAGACCGCCGCACCGCATAATTACGCGCTCCCGGCAAACTTGCCCAATCCAAACGATACCATTGGATTTTACCTGAATAAGATTGTTCTTCTAAATAAGCTTCAATTTCCGGTTGATGCTTCGGAGTTTGGTCTACCACCAAAACTTCATAATTAGAATAATCTTGTTTAAGCACATCCACGATGCTATCTCGCAACGCTGACTCACGCCCGTAGGTCGGTATAATTACTGAAATTAATGGGTTTGACATATAAGATTAGTTGTTAGTTATTAGTTGTTAGTTGTTAGTTGTTAATGTCTCCTTGTCCCCATCCCCCTATCTCCCCATGCTATTCAAAGCGGGTTTTGTGCCATCTTCTGCTTGCGTTTAGTTTTAGTAGATACTTCAGCAGATACATCAATTACCTGTTGTTGCTGTTCTTTAAGTCTCTCTAGCTTGTCTATTTCTGGCAGTTTGAAAAGCACTCCTGCGAAAAACCAGTAGTAAACGGCAACCGGATCGACATCCAAAGGATAATAGTAGGTGTTGTAACTTATAAACAATATAAACACCCATAAAGCTGCTCCGTAACCACGGAAATTACGGTTTTTTATTTTACGGTGAGTCTTGAAGCCAGTAATTGTTAGGGCAGTGACTAATCCTAAAAACCCTAATACTCCTAAAATTCCTACTTCATACATGACTTTGGGATAGTATGTTTCTACCAATTTGGTTGGCCCCATTATCCTCGCTGAGTTGGTGGCTTTTCCTAAACCGTTTCCGAATGGGTTTTTAGTATTGTTCGCAACTTCTTCAAATTGCTGGGTGATAAATTCGTAAGGTGGCGAAGCATTCCAACGATCAATAAAGCTATCAAGTCTTTCTTGGACAACTGCGGGATTACTGGCGATCGCAATTGTCAAAACCAAAACTAGTCCTCCAAAAATAGGAACAAATCTTTTGAGGTTGGCAAGTTGACCTGTAAGTAGTAGCAATAATACTAAGCAAACAGGTACTAATGCTAAGGCAATTCTTTGTCCGGAAATCACAGCATTGACGAATACTGATGCTAAAGAAACCAAACCAACTATCCTCCATTTTGCTTCGGGATCGCTGAAGCCAGTACCGAAGGTGAAGAAAGTGCTAGAAATTAAAAACCATGCCCATTGCCAAGGTGCTACAAAGGTACCCGGTAGCCGAATCATCCCTTGACTGGGGCTGTAAACTAAAGCACCACCAATAAAACATCGGGCTTCTAATGTTGCTTTAAATAAATCGACTCCTACAGCGTCACGAGTCCCCGGACAAATGCCTACAACTAATAGCGCATATTGAACTACTCCGAGCAAACAGCACACGAGTATCAGGACGACTTGGACTCTTGATACAAACAGAAAATCCTTTTTGTTGCGAATTAAATAATAAGCACAGGTCATTAAGGGTATGTAACCCATAAATACCTTGAGTCCCAGAATTCCCATTCCCAGGGGCATCGATTTCGGTAGTGTTTTGAATAGCGGTGCAGGAGGCGGGTTAAACTGTTGCATTGCATTGACAAACAACAGCGTACAAATACATAAGCCTAATAAAATAAATAATGGTTTTTTTATATCTTGCGGGATAATGAAAGGTAAATTCTGCTTGCGGCATTTTTGCCACAGTGCCACAACTGCCGGAACGTAAAAGCCATCTTTTGCTAATTGAAGTATCGCATTTCCACCGAGCAGATAAGTTACTGTACCCGCAAACGGTACGTAGAAAATAAACCCTAATAAAGCTTGACGGGGATATTGATAAGAAAGCGCTAGTACTATCACCCCCATCATTGCAGGGACGGCTAATTTGATTCCTCCAGCAAAAAATGCCGCAATCCCTAAAACAAGACCTACTCCTCCTGATTTGGAGAGTAGGTTCGTAAGTTCTTGACGTGCCTTAGTTGCCTTGCGTTTTTGTGCTAACTTTTCTTTGATCGTGAGTTTTGGCTGTTCTTCTTTTGACTGCTTTTTTTTATTTTTATTTTTTATATTCTTATTTTTTTTAGGCTTAGACTTGAGCATATTAAATTGAGGATTTTAGATTAGTAAATCAAAGATGGTTAGTAGTTATTAGTTAGCTGTTAACACATAATAACTAAAAGTTAACATTTAATACATTGTAGTACTTAGTCTGGTTAGTCAATATGGATAAAAAACAATAAAGGGGATATCATTCCCTGTCCCTGTTAAGAGTTCCCCATTCCCCAACAATCAACTACTAACCACGCTCCAACTATCCCTGCTTTAGCAATCAAAATCCGTAAAATCCTCTATGCTGCCAAATATGAATGTACTACATTAACCAATTCCTTTGTCCAATAGTTAGCTTCCTCGGCTGCCTCGGCTTCTACCATTACTCGGATTAAAGGTTCCGTACCTGAAGCGCGAACTAATACTCTACCAGCATCACCCATTGCTACTTCAGCACGAGAAATCGCATTTTGCAAAGGTTGGCAGTCTTGCCAATTTACCCGCTTTTCTCTATCTTCTACTCGCACGTTGTGCAACAATTGCGGATAAGTTGTAAAGCTTTGACTTACCATTTCGGATAAAGGTACACCTGCTTGATGTACTAAAGCTGCTATGTGCAAAGCCGCTAACAAACCATCTCCAGTTATGCCGTAGTGACGGCAAAGAATATGACCGGATTGTTCGCCTCCTAGCATTCCGCCAGCCCGCAGCATTTCCGCTTGTACGTATTGATCCCCTACTGCGGTACGTGTAAATTTACCGCTTATTTGATTCCACGCTCTTTCAAAGCCCAAATTAGCCATCACGGTTGAAACAATCAAATTATCCGGTAATTCTTGTTTCTGCTGTAAAGACTTACCCCAAAGATAAAGAATGTAATCGCCGTTAATTTCTCTTCCGGTATTGTCTACTGCTAATACTCTGTCTGCATCACCATCAAATGCAAAACCCAAGTCGGCATTGTTTTCTTTGACAGTTGCCTGGCATACACCTAAATGAGTCGAACCGCAATCAACATTAATGCGATCGCCATCTGCTTCATTGTGTAGGGAAATAACTTCCGCACCTAACTGCTCGAATACAGAAGGTGCTAAACCAACCGCCGCTCCCCATGCTAAATCTAAAACAACCTTCATTCCTTGGAGATTTATATTTCCATGTAGCGGCTGTTTTAATATTTGGGCATATTCCAAAATCAACTCCGGACGCGAGTAATGCCGTCCGCAATTACTTATACTAACATAGGGTGATGCTTGACCACGCAAACCCGCTTCAATTTCTTGCTGTAATACTTTAGATAACTTAATACCATCACTACCAAAAATTTTAATGCCGTTATCTTCTGGTGGATTATGGCTCGCAGAAATCATGACTCCACCGACTGCATCTGTAATGCTGCTCAGATAAGCAACGCAAGGAGTAGGACATAAACCTAAATACCACACTTCTAACCCAGCTGCGGTTAAACCCGCACTCAAAGCCATTGCCAGCATATCGCTAGAGTTACGAGAGTCTTGTCCGAGAATCACAGGTCCTTGATTCTCGGCGCGACTACGCAATACAATACCCGTCCAAAAGCCCACCTGCAATGCCAAAGGTGCGCTCAATAATTCGCCAACTTTTCCACGGATTCCATCAGTACCGAATAAAGGAGATTTTGGCAGTACTAAAGAATTCTGCCCGAAACCGCTTCCAGAGGCTTTTTTCCATCCATCAGCCTCACCAGCAGAATCCCCACGTATACCACCGGGAATTTTAGTTATAAATGATACCATAACTTGAGAAAGCTCCACACACTCACACAGGAGAATAACACTTTATACTTGTTTGAACAATTCCCGTTGAATACCTTTTCATCAGGACTGTTTGATATGCCGTTTTTATTTTTCTCTTTATAAATTTATTATAATTTAGGTACTTTTGAGCAATGATACTTATGAATTCTATCAAGCAAATATGAAGATTCAATCAAGTCAGTATTATCCCCGATCGCATTAAAAACTTTTTAAAGAATCTTTAAACTAAGTTTAAAGTCATTTTTAAGTTGATACTATAATTTCTCTAAATTATGCCCCTAATATATTTAAAAGCTCCTAACTGAGTAGAGGTGATGTAC
This sequence comes from Calothrix sp. CCY 0018, assembly GCF_963920925.1. Lineage (NCBI taxonomy): Bacteria > Bacillati > Cyanobacteriota > Cyanophyceae > Nostocales > Calotrichaceae > Calothrix > Calothrix sp. CCY 0018. The sequence goes on from NZ_CAWUDI010000047.1 coordinate 63,854, forward strand.
AAATTACCTGAATCTTTCCATACTAGAATTAATACTTAGCCGTTTGTTAAAAACATATCCTCTATAATTCACAGGCTTTGATAGAAAATATGAACAATCATGCTCAAAATTAACTTTTTGAAATAAAACTTAATAAAAACACAAGTTTTTGGAATTGACCAAATTGTGTATCGTAGTTTAAAAACTGACTTATTCAATATGCTTAAGAAATTTTAATAGAAATTATCATCAATTAGCTCTAATGTTACCTTTTAGTAGTTGTTTTCAGTATGGACAGTTATAGATGAAGGAAGTTGAATTAAGATGCGCTCAGTGGTGAATTGTTACAAGAGAGTTAGGATTGAGGAGATTATCTTCATCACAACTTCGGTAAAAACTGCGAGTTAGCTTCTAGAAGCTTCCACTCACTCAGAACTTCATACTTGTAAACAACCACTAGAATAGTTAACCTTTTTATTGTTGAGAAATTTAGCATGAGTAGCAATTTAGCAACCAAATTACGTGTAGGCACTAAAAAAGCCCACACAATGGCAGAAAACGTTGGTTTTGTTAAGTGCTTTTTAAAAGGAGTCGTTGAAAAAAAATCTTATCGTAAATTAGTTGGCAACTTTTACTTCGCTTACACTGCGATGGAAGAAGAGTTGGAAAAACACGCTAACCACCCAGTTGTTTCTAAAATTGACTTTAAGGAACTCTATAGAAAGCATAGTTTAGAACAAGACCTTAGCTATTATTACGGTGCTAACTGGCGCGAAGAAATTAAGCTATCGCCAGCGGGAGAAGCATACGTAAATCGCATCCGCGAAGTATCGCAAAACGAACCAGAATTATTAGTAGCGCATTCCTACACTCGTTATTTGGGCGACTTATCCGGCGGACAGATTTTGAAAAACATTGCTCAAACAGCAATGAATCTCAACGAAGGAGAAGGTATTGCCTTCTACGAATTTGATGAGATTGACGACGAAAAAGCATTTAAAGCAAAATACCGTCAAGCTTTAGATGAAATGCCCATCGACGAAGCAACAGCAGATAGAATCGTTGATGAAGCAAACGCGGCTTTTGGGATGAACATGAAAATGTTCCAAGAGTTGGAAGGTAATTTAATCAAAGCGATTGGACAAATGTTGTTCAACACTCTTACTCGTCGTCGCAATCGCGGTAATAACGAAACCGAATTAGCAACCGCTGATTAAGATTAGATTGTAAGATTAGAGTCTCGAATAATTAATTTATAGGGGTGGTGTCTTTATGATTGCTGATTCGATGTATTGGTAATTATAAGGATGTTGCCCCTAATGCAGATTTTTGAACTTCGTAGGTTGGGCTGAGGAAGGAAACCCAACATCAATAATTTTTGAACCCATCAATAATTTTGTTATTAAAGGTTCTAAATGTTCGTACATATTTGCTTCATAATGTTGGGTTAAAAGCATATGGTCATTCCTTGTATACCATCAATATTATTTGTACGCTTTTAACCCAACCTACAATATTTATAAATAACTAATTACGAATTAATAAAATCCCAAACATTATCATCTAATTGCTGTAGAGATTCTAAAAGCATATCGGCGATCGCAAACTTTGGGTTATGATTTTCTGACATTTCTGGAATAGCGATACATTTCATTTGGGCTGCTTTTGCGGCTAATACTCCATTGAGGGAATCTTCCAAAGCCAAACAATTTTGAGGAGATACACCCAGTTTCTCAGCAGTGGTAAGATAAACGCCGGGATGGGGTTTTCCCAAAGTTTCGGATTCAGCCGAATAAATGATTTCAAAATCATCAGCTATTTCTAATTTTTCCAAAGCAGCATTGATGATTTTATATGAAGAGGAAGAAGCTAAGGCAATTTTGATATTTTTAGCTTTGACAAAATTAATTGCATCTTCAACCCCAGCTAAAGGCTTACCTTCAGTATGAATAAACTCAATTAATTTATTGACTATTGCATCTTCAACCTGCAATTTAGATAAATTATCCCAAGGATATTTTTTGTACCAATATTCTACAACTTCATCAATTCTCAAACCTTTGGTTTGCAGACACATCGAAGGAATTAGAATAATCTCAACTTGTTTAAATATAGCGATTTCTGCCTGTTGCCATAATGGTTCGGAATCAATCAACAAACCATCCATATCGAAAATTACTGCTTCAATCATATTAGGGAGTAGGGAATGGGGAATTAAGAATTGGGAAACATATCAAATTCTACAATTCACAGGTAACTACTTTAAAACCAACTCCAGATTTTTTCGATACCCTCAACTCTGTTTATGCTGCGGTGCGTCTTGGCATTTTACAAAGTTTTGCTATTTCATATACCGTTTCATCGTAAAATAACAATACCCCAAACGCTCCAAACACTGATACACAAAGCTTTTTATACACATGGCTGCAAAAATACCCGTTACTGTAATCACAGGTTTTTTAGGTAGTGGAAAAACTACTTTAATTCGTAATTTACTACAAAATAATCAAGGAAGACGCATCGCTGTTATTGTCAATGAATTTGGCGAACTTGGTATTGATGGGGAATTATTACAATCTTGTCAAGTTTGCCCGGAAGAAGAAGGCAGCGATAATAACGATAATAATATCTACGAATTAACTAACGGTTGTCTTTGCTGCACCGTACAAGAAGAGTTTTTACCGACGATGCAGCAGTTAATAAAACGACGAAACAGCATCGACTGCATTTTAATTGAAACTTCTGGTTTAGCTTTACCAAAACCTTTAGTAAAAGCTTTCCGCTGGCAAGAAATTCGTAACGCTGCTACAGTCGATTCCGTAATTACCGTGGTGGATAGTGAAGCGGTTGCTGCTGGAACTTTTGCTAGCGATTTAGAAGCGGTAGAATCGCAACGCCAAGCTGATGATAGTTTAGAACACGAGACACCATTACAAGAACTGTTTGAAGATCAGCTTGCTTGTGCAGATTTGGTGGTGTTAAATAAGACCGATTTGGTGGATGAAAAAACCTTAGCTGAAGTCAGGAATTTAGTTAAGGGAGAATTACCTCGTGTAGTAAAGATTGTTGAAAGTCGTCAAAGTGAAGTTGATTCATCTATATTATTAGGTTTGGAAGCCGCTGTTGAAGACAATTTAGATCAACGCCCTTCCCATCATGACACTGAAGAAGAACACGAACACGATGATGAAATTACTTCTCATCACGTAGTTTTAAACCGTACTTTCGATCCTCAAAAGCTGAAGCAGCAGTTACAAACTTTAGTACAGCAGCAAGAAATTTTCCGTATCAAAGGCTTTGTTGCAGTACCCGATAAATCCATGCGTTTGGTAATGCAAGGTGTAGGAAATCGCTTTGAACAATTTTACGATAGGGCTTGGAAACCCGAAGAAGCTAGACTTACTCGTTTGGTTTTTATCGGTAAAGATTTAAAATCTTCTGATATCGAATCGCAATTGGTTTCGTTGAATTGAAGTTGTAGGGAGTAGGGAGTAGGGAGTAACGAATAATTAATCTTTAAGGGTTCGTAGTAAGCGATTTATCGCTATTCTCAAAGGACTAAAGTCCTTACTACGAACCCAATAAAAAAAGAGGGTTTCCCCTCTTCAAATATTTACAAAACTTTAAACTGTTATAAGCGTCTACAACGATAAATCTATTATTCTTCGACAGCCGCTGCAACTTCCTCTTGAGTTTCATTTTGAACTTCAGTTTCTGCTGGTGCTTCTGATTGAACTTCAGCTTCCTCAGAAGGTGCTTCTTCTACCGCTGCTTCAGTTTCTGCTGGTGCTTCCTCTACGGTTGCTTCAGTTTCTGCTGGTGCTTCCTCTACGGTTGCTTCAGTTTCTGCTGGTGCT
>NZ_CAWUDI010000048.1:0-65665 GCF_963920925.1 Calothrix sp. CCY 0018
CTGCTGGCGAATCCGCTCCTGTTGCAATCAGCGCTCCCGCAATCAACGGTTAAAATTTAATATTGTAGAGACGTAAAATTTTACTTCTCATAGAAAACGCCTTCCGAGCGATCGGGGGGCGTTTTTTTTTGGCGTTGTTTAATTAAAATAGGACTTAGCCAAAATTAGTTAACGTAATTTAGACGTAAATCGACTACCCCAACTACATAAGTTGATTCAACCCACACCCATATACACTTGTAATAAAACATTTAGAATTATGCCTGTGGATTACTCAGGTCAAAACCTGCGAGGAAAGTCATTTAAAGGACAAAACCTGACAAACGCTGATTTTAGCGATGCAGATATTCGCGGCGCAAATTTTACTGGTGCAATTTTAACGAGTGCCAACTTTAGCCGGGTTAAAGCTGGGTTGCAAAAGCGTCATGCGATTTTTCTGATTTTTGTTTCCTGGTTGGTTGCAGGGATATCGGGATTTTTCTTCGCCGTTAATGGTTACTTGATATCATTCATCTTTGATAGCTCAAGTTTTGAAAATCAAGTAGCAGGCTGGGTTTCAATCGTTGTATCAATTATCTGCTTTTTTGTTATGGTTCGCAAAGGAATACAAGCTGCTTTAGGAGCCTTCGCCGTAGCCTTCGCCGTAGCCTTCGCCGTAGCCGTAGCCTTCGCCGTAGCCTTCGCCGTAGCCTTCGCCGTAGCCTTCGCCGTAGCCGTAGCCGGAGCCTTCATAGCCTTCGCCTTCGCCGTAGCCGGAGACGTAGCCGTAGCCGTAGCCGTAGCCTTCGCCGGAGCCTTCGCCGGAGCTGTCGCAAGTTCTTATATTGGTTGGCGAGCTATCAAAGGAGATAAAAAGCACGCTATCATCCGTAATTTTGCTGTTGCTTTTGCGGCGTTTGGCGGTACTAGCTTTCGCAATGCCGATTTAACTGATGCAAATTTTACCCTTGCGAATCTGAAAAATACCGATCTGAGAAACGCTACTCTAACGCGTACTTGTTTCCGAAAAGTTAAAAAACTTGACTTTGTACGTCCCGGTAATACCTACTTGAAAAGTTTCCAACTGCTTCAGCTACTAGCTACGGGGAATGGACGAAATAAAAATTTTGACCGTCAAGATTTGCGGGGAATTAACCTGCAAGGAGCAGATTTAGTCGATAGTAGTTTTATTGCTGCTGATTTAAGTACGGCTAATTTACAGGATAGCGATTTATCCAGAGCCAAGTTAGTCCAAACCCAGTTAGATGCAACTAATTTTACTGGTGCTGTACTTACCGGGGCTTATATTGAAGATTGGAATATTACCACTCACACAAATTTTAATGGAGTGCGCTGCGAGTGTGTTTATATGCGACTCCCCACCAAAGATAACCCCGAACCCTTACGCAAACCCGACAACAGGGAAGAAGTATTTGGGGATGGAGAATTTGGGGATTTTATCAAACCAATAGTTGACACTCTCGATCTTTATCATAATCAAGGAGTTGACCCCAGAGCAATAGCGATTGCTTTTAAAGAATTAGCAGAAAAGCACCCCGATGCCGATTTAGAAATCGTAGCGATGGAAAAACGGGGAGAAGATAAATTTTTACTTCGTGCTAAAGCCGCTCCGTCAACGAATAAATCTGAATTAAGTCAGCAATATTTTGAGAGTTATAATCATCTTAAAACTTTGTCTCCAGCAGAGCAAATGCAACATTATTTAAACGAAATATCGGTAAAAAATAAAGAAATTGAAGGGCTACAAAGGCAGATTAGTAGTTTAGAAAATATGGTCGGAACTGCATTAGGTCGTTCGCAAACTACTTACAATTTAGAACAATCTAAGTTTGGTGGTGGTTTTGCTGGTACGGGAGGAACTCAATCAAGTGGGAATTTAGGCGATTATTCCACCAATAATATAGACTCTCAGCAGCCAACTTTAGTTAGTATTGTTTGTCGGAAATGTAGTTATAAAAATCCCGATCATTTTAAGTTTTGTTCTGAATGTGGTAAGGAATTAACTTAGATATGCATCTTGAACTAAACCGCCTTGGAATAAATTTCCAGGCTAATATACAAAGTCTGATAAATCAGACTGGGTAAGCTTTATATCCTACGGACAAGCTGCACAGTACGTTTTAACGTACTTGGTTTATGAGCCTTGAAATTTATTTCAAGGCGTTTGTGAATGCTAATAGATCATGATGCAAAATATCAGAAAATAAATTATTATTCCCATGTAAATTAAAATAACAAAATCATGTCAGAATCAAAATACAATTTAAGCAATGCAAAATTCGGTGGTGGATTTGCAGAAGGAACTCAAACTGGCGGTACTTTTAACGATTATTCTACGAACAATACTGCCGAACAAAAAATAGAAACTAATAATGCTGATGTTAAAACAATTTTAGTATTAGCTGCTAATCCTAAAACTACTTCACGTTTACGTTTAGATGAAGAAGTGCGAGAAATTGATGCTGGTTTGCAAAGAGCCAGAAAACGAGAACAGTTTAATTTACAATTTAATTTACAGGTACGTTGGGCTGTGCGAGTTCGAGATGTGAGCCAAGCTTTGTTATATTTTAATCCACAAATTGTGCATTTTTGCGGTCATGGTGGTGGTGATGATGGTTTAGCGCTGGAAGATGAAACTGGAAGTGTACAGTATGTTTCCACAGCAGCATTAGCGAAATTATTCGAGTTATTCAGTCAAAGAAATCAAAAGAATCCCATAGAATGCGTGATTATGAATGCTTGTTATTCGGAAGTGCAAGCAACTGCTATTTCGCAACATATTCCTTATGTAATCGGGATGAATAAAGCTATTGGAGATAAAGCAGCGATTGAATTTGCAGTAGGCTTTTATAGTGCTTTAGCTGCTGGTGAGTCAATTGATTTTGCTTATAAACTCGGATGTAACAGTATTGCAATGGCTGGAATTCCAGAAAATTTAACTCCCATACTCAAGGTGAAATAAAATATAGAAATCACATTTATTAAACCAAACTTTTCTCCAAACAATTGACGCAATATTCCATTCCTCGCCATCTATTCTTAGAGTTTTTAAAAAAAGTAAAACCCATTTTATGATAAAGATTCAATGCTGGCGAATTATCTGATTCAACCATAATAGTTAAACGTTGAAAATTGCGCTGTACTGCTTCAAATTCTACTGTTTTTATTAGCTGACAACCGATACCTTGTCTTCTGTAATTTGTATCAACTAAAAGCGATTGTAAGTAAGCGGTGGAGATTCCATCCGCTAATTCAATATCATAATGTTTGGCAACAAATTGTGCTGTTCCTACAATATTGAGATTAATTAAAGCAATGAAGATAACGCGCTTATCTTCTTCATGCTCTATTATTTCCCGACGCAGCACATTGTGAACGTAAAAATCTGCATCTCGCCATAAAAAAAACTGCTGGATATCTTTAGGATTTAGTTTTTTGATCGAAATCATCCATGTTTAGAGGCAAAAATGAATAAGAGCTTGCTTATTATATTTATTTACAAACTCATTTGCAAACTAATTTACAAAATAGATTTAGATTAGAAAGCTTTCCAGTTTGATAAAATTAAAGAAAGCTCTTCATTACATACTATGCTAAATATTCAGTAAAAATAGCTGAAACACTTGTTCTGCAATCACTTTAAAGCATCTTTATCGCATTGTTAACTAATACAGTTATGTTTTTCCTTCTGCCTTTGTACGACTATTTAGTTAGCATCCCTTTGTGCGGAAGAACCTTAAATAATTATATTGTTATAGACTATTCGATTGAAAAATTTAATTCAGTAGTATTAGCGCAACCGCTCACAACTTCCCATTGGATTTGGCTGTTGGTGAGACCGGATACGCTGCGGTAACATACTACATCTGGGTTAAATTAAAGATAATCTTCTGGATAAGTAGTGGGAGCGTCTAATTCCTTAGTTAAAATCTAAAATCTAAAATCCAAAATCCTTTAACCTTAATTTAATCAGCTAATATTTCGTCATCTACCTACTTACAATGCCAGACCTTACACCCAATTCTAGTTTTAGTTTGACTCTACGTTTGGAAATCCCCAATAAAATAGGGATGTTCGCTAGCGTAACCAATGCGATCGCATCAACTGGCGGCAATCTCGGCCAAATTGATTTGATTGAGCAAAGCAGACAGGTTTCGATTCGCGATATTACTGTTGATGCTGCGAGTACGGAACACGCTGACAATATTATCCAAGCGGTTAAATCTTTGCCAGTTATCAAGGTTATAGATGTCTACGACCGCACGTTTAATTTACATCGCGGTGGTAAAATTAGTATTGCTAGCAGAATTCAACTTAAAAGTATATCCGATTTAGCAATGGCTTACACTCCCGGTGTAGGACGCATTTGCAGCGCGATCGCTCAAAACCCAGAGGAAGTTTACAATTTAACTATTAAACAAAATACTGTTGCTATTGTTACCGATGGTAGTGCAATTTTGGGGTTGGGAAATCTTGGTCCAGAAGCTGCTTTACCAGTCATGGAAGGGAAAGCAATGCTATTTAAAGAGTTTGCCGGTATCGATGCTTTCCCCATCTGCCTTGCAACACAGGATACAGATGAAATTGTTAATGTGGTGAAAAATATTGCTCCGGTATTTGGAGGCGTAAATTTAGAAGATATTGCCGCACCTCGTTGTTTTGAAATTGAAGCCAGATTAAGGGAAGAATTGGATATTCCGGTGTTTCACGACGATCAACATGGTACCGCTATCGTGACTTTGGCTGCGTTATTCAATGCTTTAAAATTGGTAAACAAGCCGATGGAAGAAATTCGCATTGTTATCAACGGTGCCGGAGCCGCTGGAGTAGCGATCGCCAAGTTACTTCGCAAAGCCAAAGCTAAGGAAATTTGGATGTGCGATTCTAAAGGAATTATTTCTACGAGTCGGAATAACCTAAATCAAGAAAAGCGCGAATTCGCCGTCAAGACATCTGGAAAGTTAGCCGACGCGGTAAAAAATGCGGATGTATTTATCGGTGTCAGCGCACCGGGAGTATTAACGCCGGAAATGGTGAAGACAATGGCAAAGGATGCAATTGTATTTGCAATGGCGAATCCAGTACCAGAAGTGCAGCCAGAATTAGTTAGAGATGACGTTGCCGTTATCGCTACCGGGCGCAGCGACTATCCAAATCAAATTAATAACGTGTTAGCTTTCCCCGGAGTATTTCGCGGTGCCTTAGATTGTCGCGCAGCCACGATTACCACCACAATGTACCTCGAAGCAGCCAGTGCGATCGCCTCTTTAATTAAACCGTCAGATTTGAGTAAAGAGAACATCATACCCTCAGTGTTTGACGAACGAGTATCAAGCGTAGTTGCTGGTGCCGTACAGCGTGCAGCACGTGAGGGGGATATTGCGCGACGGTAGATGAGGATGGGGGGATGGGGAGACAAGGAGACAAGGGGACAAGGGGAAATAATTTCCAATTCCCCATGCCCAATGCCCCATGCTCAACTCACTCATTCACTCAAAAACTTGAGATAATCGTTACTCAACTCTTTGACTGCTGCATCGTAAAATTGCTTGCCGTGTTCGGGTGTTGCTAGTGCGGGATTTGAACCCATTCTGCCGTCGGGGTAATTTTTGCGAAAGTCGGCAGCACTGTAAATTCTGTGCCCTTTTGCTACTTCTGGTGATAGCTCGGCAAGTTTTATCGAGTCTGGATATACATATTGGGTTAAGGCAACTTCGGAAGGGGTGGCGTGAGAACCTTCTTCATCGCCGTATAATTCCTTAGCTAATTTGTATACGGTGCTGCACATAAACCAGTTGCCGACTTTGCACTTTACTTTGTCAGCGTTGGGAATGTTTAAATCGGCTAAATCAAAATATGTTTCGGAAAAAGCGGCTTTGAGAGTTGCCATATTCCCACCGTGTCCGTTGATAAAGTAAAACTTAGTAAATCCAGCTTTTGCTAAACAAGTTATATATTCTTTGATAACTTGAATCATCGTACTGGGGCGCAAGCTAATCGTGCCAGGAAATGCGGTGTGATGCAGTGCCATTCCTATATTTATTGTTGGTGCTACTATGGCTTGGGTTGATTCGCCGACACCATGAGCTAAAGATTCCGCACATATTGCATCGGTACCAATTAATCCTGTAGGGCCATGTTGTTCGGTGGAGCCTATAGGGAAAATAATACCCTGAGATTGCTGTAGATAAATTTCAACTTCTTGCCAGGTGCTTAAATGCAGTAACATTTTTTGATGATTTTTGTGTGTTATGGGAACACTATCTATGTTAATGAGATTGCGATTGAAGGGTGTGAATACAAAAATCTAGTTTTCTTCTTTAATTTATATTCAATTTTATAAAATTTTGACTGCTCAACTTGCAACTTTAGATTACTTTGAGACTATACTAGTTTTCAAAATTTTTACCTTATATCTAAACTAGTTAAATCTGATATTTTAAATATTTATATGTGTAAATATGTTTGATAAATCTTTCTAGAAACTAAATACAGCTAATACACCAAGCTGCGAATATATGAAGAGTATTTAATAAAATCTTAATTTATAGCTACCAATCACTAACTATTATCTCAAATTACTTGAGCGTCATAACCCAAAGGAAATTTTGATGCTAGTATTTGCTAAATCTCCTATTTAAGAACATCTAATTAATTAAGACGCTGTTAAAAAGGTTGACGCTCAATTTCTATTACTAATCTTTCGTACCGTTATTCAACTTTATTTAAAGTAGCTTTTAGCAGTAAGATTGAATATCTTCACCGCACTGGTCTACTAAATAACATAAAGCCTTAAAACGCAAACTCACAAACTGTTCGTAAAGCGGGTTTATTTTGCATAAGGGTGGAATATGAGCCAGTTTACGTCCTAGTAGCACTATATCTCGTTCAAACGGACAATCGGCTGGAATCAGTTTTGCAATAAAATGTGCAAATTTACGATTGTGAATTTCTAGAGAATCTAGCCATTTACGTAAAGGCTGTAAAAAGTCAAACTTGGGCTTGATTAATTGGTTTTGACTTTTTGACTGGTTGCTTAATTCTGTAAAAGTTTTGATTGCTTCTAACATAACTATTGTTAGTTTCCCCTCAGATTGTTCCTAATAATCCGACTATAAATTGACAAAAACGCTGAGATAGTTTCTCGTTGTTAATGCTTTCGCTATTTATTATTTAACTTCACCATACAGCTAAAAACTGTTCTAGTTACTACAGAAATACAAAGATTCGATAAAGTTCCCGATTTCTGACTTAATTCATGACGTAAGTTTATAAATATCTTCTCTTAACTTAACGTACAACGAAGACTCTTTCCGAGTGTAGTACCTTAAGATGGAATTTCTTCCAGATAATTTTTTTCTTTACCCTGACTATAGCTAGATTACACTCCAATACATCTACTTTTCTACTACGATTTTAGTCTATTACCTATTTCCCTAATTGTCATGTATTTTACAAAATTTAATGTTATTAATAATTTTTTAATAATTATGTATAGGTTTGAAGAAGAAGTGTAATTGGATATGATTTTTTGATTTAGGAATACAAATCAGTTTCCAGTAAAAACTAATAACTCCTAACTCTTTACTCCTAACTCTTTACTCCTAACTCTTTGCTCAGTTTCTGCATTCCTCCAAAGACTAGGAGCCAAAGTACTACTACAAGCCAATGGATGAAGATGATTATCCATAGAGAGCCTGTTAGAGCGTAGGTTGTGGTGCAGGTGATTCCGAGGAGGGTTGCTAAGGTAAGGAAAATTGGTTGAAAAAAGGTGGGGTATCCATCTTTATATAGCGTTTTGGCGTTTAGTGGGTGGTAAAGAACGAATATGAGTAAACTTAATGCTGCCCACAGACTCCATGTTTGCCAGTTAGCTGCTTCGGTAGGATGGGGAAGAAATAAAACTCGGAAAAATAATTCTTCTGTAATCGCGGGTGTAATAATACAGCGTAATGCTAATAAGAAGTATTCTATAGGTTTAGCCGACCATATTTGTAACTGCAAAAATCCGGTGGAGAAGCCTAACGGTAAGGCTATTGCACTAAAGGTTAAAATTGCCAAAGCTGCGATCGAGCAATCGTGGAAGGTTGGAATGAATGCGGAAGCTAGGATGCGATTAAGTAAAATTGAAATTATCGGCACGTTGATAAAAGGAAGTTTTATTTCTCCGAGTAGGGGTGTGGGTGCTAAAGGTGCAATTTCTGGGTTCCATCCTCCCACTTGATAAGTTTGTAGAAACCATAGTTTTGCTTTTTGTTTCCAGAATAAAGTGGCTAGCTCATCCTGTGCTTGTCTGGGCATCATTGTTCGCCAGCTTGTTAATGCAGCCCATATACTAAAGTCTGTAAAAGTTTCTTTGTCGCCGATTCCTGCTAAAGTATCTACGCTGCTTTGCCAATCGGAACGTACTATTCTTAAAGGTAGCAGTTGTTGTTCTAATTGTTTACTTAAATTACTGAGTTGTTGGAAGCGTAAAGTTTGGGGATGGTTGGGATGTGTTTGCAGCCAATTTTGAATTTTTGGATTTGATTTGATTTTTTGTTTGATAATTGCGATCGCGGCGTAAAGTGCTTGAGAGGAATCTTGAATGCAGGAAGTTGCTGGTGTGACGGTGGCATTTCCGGTACCGTCTCCTACCCGATAGCGTGCCATCATTATGTTTAATTGACGTTCAAATTCGGTCAATGGTGAAATGGTGATGTTATCAAAATTATAATCTTGAGTAACTGGTGCAAATTTCACTAAAATATCCGTAACTGGACGAGTAAAGAGCCATCCGAGGTGCAAGTTACCCATGTAGTCTGCCCAAGTATGCGTTCCCGAAATGATTCCATCGGAGTTATGAGCGTAAACTTGGTGATATTTGATCTCAAATTCTAATTCTTTGGTAAAGGGGCTGCGGATTACTTCAGCTATACCAAATGCAAAATGTCCGGTAATGGTTTTTGGTACTCCCAAGGATTCGGCTTTTTCACCACCGATGCCGCCGAAAACGTTTAATACTATAGCTTTATCGCCTTCTCGCCATTTGGTAACTGGATATTCAGATTCGGTTGAAGTGGGATCGATTAAAACTTTTGTCAGTTTGCCTTTATCTTCAGGGGTAATTTGCCAATATTTTTTTAGATAATTTTGTGCGGTTTCTGGGTTTGAAATTATTGTATCGGGTTGCAGTTGGAATAAAGAGCGCGGCGCTAATGCTTGGACAGTAAATATACCTTGATTATTATTAGCACCGTAAATATACCATCCTTGAGTTACAGTTGATTCTGCTAACTTATTTGTTGTTGATGGAGGAATATTTCGCGTATCTGCAACTTGTTGGGGAATGTAAATCGTTTCTTGTTCGCCGTTGATAAAATCACCGCTATCTTGATTGTAGTGGCGAACTTGGAACAATTCTTTGTCGTTTGATTCAATGTCTACTAAAGCGTAAAAGCGTCCGGTGGCTAAAACAGGTTCTTCGTTAATTTGTAAAATTTCTTGGTTACTAACTTCTATAATTTCTGCATCATCTAAAGTAACAATTACATCATCATTTGGTCTGGCACCCGCAAGCGATCGCAACGGTGTAACTTGAGAAAGATTATTTAGGCGATCGGGATGAATGTTTCCTTGTTTTTGACTTGCTAAAGTTGCAGGTGTAAAGTTAATGTCTGTTGTGACTGCTTTGACGTAGGATTTTAACTCTGGTTGATTTCGCCATTCTAAGCGGACTATTTTTCCGATCAGATTTTCGGCTTTGGGTGGTGCGTATTGAACTTCAAACCATACCCAGTCGGAATTATTGGAATTAATATTGATTTCTTGTTTTTTGGGTAAAATTAATCTTCCTACCCAATTACCGATTGGTTGATAAAATTTTGGATTAACGGTTTGAGTTAAAGGATAATAATCTGGCTGGTTAAAGCTTTGTTGGGAATGAATTGCATAATTACTTGGTTGGTTAGCTAACAGTTGTTGTAGAGAAGCAAGAGTTATACAAAAGCTAAGTATAATTACTAATATTAGTTGGCGCAATCTTCGTCTTTGTATCAACCTCTCGTTTTTCGATAATTTTGATGAGTGCATATTCTAGATTATTTTTTACCTCGCTGATGTAACTAATGTAGAGGTTAACAATTGTTACTTAGTTCGGCAATATCAAAGGGCTTAAGCCAGCACGTAGAACCTTTATGCTAAAAGTATTTATCTTTAATAAGAGTTAATTTAATTTATAGCTGTTTGCTTAGGCTAGAAAGTAGTCTGTATAAGAGGTTAACAAAAAAACTACTTTCGACAACCGTATTTTTCCCTTATTTTGTTTTGATAAAGACTGGTAGAAAGTAATGACATTATCAGTAGAAATATGTAATTTTAGATTCATACCAAAACAGTCACTCCAAAATTATTCGTTAGTTATTGAGTTGCTTTTTGGTAAGGTAAATGTATTGATAGTTGCTTTTCTTATAAGACTGCGACTATCACTTTTTTATAATTTTTAATTAGTTTAAATTTTGATAAACAAATATATAATAAACCGGGTTTCTATTAGCGAAGTATTAAAAAAACCCGGTTTTAATTTTAAACAGTCTTAAGGCAGCCAGTTAAGCAAATCATCCATCGTTGTGAAATCTAATAAAGCTTCACCAAGTGATTCTAATTGCTCCAAAGATAGAGTTTGAATTTCTCCGATTACCTCTTGCGGTAACTCTCCTACACGTCTTCGTAGTAGTCGTAAAACAAGATTTTGCTCACCTTGTCGCCTACCTTCTTGCTCCCCTCGCTCGTAACCAATGCGCTCGCCAGTGGTAATATAACTCATAGTTCGCTCCTGTTCAAATTCCTTAAATTCTTGCCAAAATTCCGCTTCCAATGCTTTTGGTAAAATCATAACCCAATCGATAAATCGGTAAAGGTTACGAATATCTTGTTCTTGCATTCCCTGTTCGTACAATCGCCGAATCAAGCTAAATTTCCAAGTTTTTCGCTCTCCTGGTTTTTTATTAGTCTGCTGTGTTTTTAAATGTGCCATTACCACGGTTGCAAATGGATTGTCGCTGGCTTCTAATTCTTCCCAACGGTTTTGATAATCCAAAAGTTTGACGCTACCAAATCGAAAGTGCAGGCTACAATAAACTGCATCGCTTGGGGAAAATATGCTTCTAATATTTCTTTCCAAGGTGAATCATTATCTGCTCTTGTTACTTCGTCAGTCATGAGTTAATTGGTAGATGGTACTCATGTTCTAATCATAAGGTGTTATAAGTTGATGTTTTTAGTTATTTTTTTTAAATAATTAGCGATAAAAATTTACGAGTTCTTTCTTCTTGGGGATTAGAGAAAAAGTTTTCGGGTGTAGCTGCTTCTACGAGATTTCCCCCATCCATCAAAACAACTCTATCGGCGACTTCGCGAGCAAATCCTACTTCGTGAGTAACTACTACCATTGTCATTCCTTCTGCGGCAAGATTTCGCATCACATCGAGTACTTCTCGCACCATTTCCGGATCTAAAGCTGAAGTGGGTTCGTCGAACAACATTATTTTTGGCTGCATCGCTAAGGCACGGGCGATCGCCACTCGTTGTTGTTGTCCACCTGAAAGTTGCCCTGGGTACTTCTGAGCTTGTTCGAGAATTCCAACTCTTTCTAATAACTGCATTGCTAATTCTTCAGCTTTGGGTTTGGCTAATTTACGTACCCAAGTTGGAGCTAAAGTTATATTTTTGATGACGCTGAGGTGAGGAAATAAATTAAATTGTTGAAACACCATTCCCACTTCACGACGAATTCTTTCAATATTTTTCAAATCGTGACTGAGGATAGTACCATCAATTTCAATTTTCCCTTTTTGATATTCTTCCAAA
Organism: Calothrix sp. CCY 0018; assembly: GCF_963920925.1. Taxonomy (NCBI): domain Bacteria; kingdom Bacillati; phylum Cyanobacteriota; class Cyanophyceae; order Nostocales; family Calotrichaceae; genus Calothrix; species Calothrix sp. CCY 0018. The sequence continues at coordinate 11,848 of NZ_CAWUDI010000048.1, forward strand.
GCATTAAAAGTGCGAATAAAAGTCGATTTACCAGAACCAGATGGCCCCATTAATACTACAACTTCCCCACGATTTACTTTTAAGCTAACACCTTGGAGAACGTGGAATTTACCGTACCATTTATGAACTTCTTCGGCGATGATTATTGGTTGATTTGACATGATATTTGGGAATTGGGAATTGGGAATGGGAAGTAGGGGAAGATAGGGAGACAAAGAGAAATTAAAACTCTGCGCTCCTCCGCGTTAACCTTTGCGCTCCTCTGCGTTAAAAAGATATATTCCAAACCCATACGAACGGATTTGATCTAACTCCTAACCACTAACTTCTAACTTACGAGATGCAAGGGACATTGAATAACAAAATACCCAGTAAATTAAACCTATAAATAAGTAAACTTCTGCATAACGACCTAAAAATTCAGGTTGAGCTAATATCGATCGGGCAATTCCAGTTAATTCGAGTAATCCAACTAAAGATAGTAAAGAAGTATCTTTGAAAAGTCCGATAAATTGACCAACAATTGCCGGAATTACTGCACGTAAGGCTTGCGGTAAGACGATTAACAATAATACTAAAGCTGGATTTAATCCTAAAACTTTGGCGGCTTCAACTTGTCCCCTTGGTACCGATTGCAATCCTCCTCTAACATTTTCTGCCATATAAGCAGCACTAAATAATATTAATCCAGCCACACCCCGCAATACTCTATCTAAACGAATTGGTAAAAATAACGGCAGCATTACTTGAGCTAAAAACAAAATTCCAATTAATGGTAATCCCCGGATTATTTCAATATAAAGGATAGAAAACCACTTTACTACTGGTAAATCGCTGGTGCGTCCTAAAGCGAGTAAAATTCCTATAGGAAAAGATAGTACAATACTGATTGCTGCCATTAATAGAGTTAAAAGCAAACCATTCCAATCAGAACTTGATACCGATCGCAATCCTAAACCACCACCAATTAACCAGAGAATAATTGGGAAAGATAATAGCCATGCGAAAGCTAAATATGGTGATATGAATTTTGCAAAGTTTTTTCCCAGCCACAAACTAATAAATCCTGAAATTCCGATCCCTAGTAATAATAAACGAGAGTTTACATCCACTGGTAAAACTATTAATAAAATACCAAATAAAAAAGCTGTAATTATAAGCGTTATTTTTGGTAGATTTTGTTTTGCTGAAAATACACCTAATGCGATAAAAGTCAGTGTAGAAGCAATTAAACTTGAAATCCAAACTCGCCAATATAAAGATTCTGGATATCTACCAACCAAAAATATCCGTAAATTGGCTTCAACAACCTCCCATTGTGCTTGAGTAAATATCCAGTTAAGAAGATTCCATCCGAAGAACAAGATAATTATTAAACAGAAAATTGTTAATAAACTGTTGTACCAAGTGCTAAATAAATTCTTACGAAGCCAAGTCATAATCAGTGAGCAGTGAGCAGTGAGCAGTGAATAGTTAAAAGTTATTAGTTAAAAATTATCTTCCAATTACCAATTAGCCTTTTCTTATCTTTCCTTTATCTGTACACTTCTATTAAACAAGTTCATTACTAAGGAAATAGTTAAACTAAAGGTTAAATAAGTAAGCATGATTAACAACATTACTTCTACTGCTTTCCCAGTTTGATTAAAGGTGGTTGAAGCAACAAAATAAATATCGGGATAACCAATGGCGATCGCCAAACTTGAATTTTTAGCTAAGTTTAAATACTGACTCGTCAAAGGTGGAATAATAACCCGCAAGGCTTGGGGAAATATTACCAATCGCATGATTAAACCGGGTTTTAAACCTAACGATCGCGCTGCTTCCCATTGCCCTTTTGATACCGATTGAATTCCTCCACGAACAATTTCGGCGATGAATGAACCTGTATAAAATACTAAACCAATTAATAAAGCGGCAAATTCTGAAGAAAATTTAATTCCGATTATTTCTAAACCACCTTGACTCAGATAAATTAATCCTCCCAGCGAGATTTTATTATTTACATTCGGGAAACTCAGAAATACCGCAGAATACCAAAATAGTAATTGTAAAAGTAGCGGTGTATTGCGAAATATTTCTACATAAATTAAAGCTATATTTCGTACCAACCAGTTATCGGAAAGTCTGGCAATTCCCGCACCAATTCCCACAATAGTAGTCAGAATAATCCCAGCTACAGCAACTCGCAAGGTATTTATTAAACCAACCCATAAAGCCCGACTGTAAGTGTCGGTAGGTTTATAGGCAATAGGAGTTTCACCAATATCAAAAGAGGCTTCCTGTTGCAAAAAATCAAATCCGAATTGAATCCCTAATTGCTGTAAATTACGACTGACGTTAACAAATAAAATGCTAACAATTGTTATCGCTAAAATTACAGCAATAACCTGCGTTGCAATTTTCCAAAAACGAGTATCTCGCACAAAAGACATATCAGTTGTTAGTGGTTAATTTTTTATTGATAACTGTTCACTGCTCACTGCTCACTGATTACCGAAATGGTGGAGAATACATTAAGCCGCCTTTTGTCCACGGTTGGTTGCGCTTGTCGCGGGGTAAATTAAGTTTGGTTTTGGGACCTAGATTGCGATCGTAGATTTCACCGTAGTTACCGACGTGTTTAATTATTCTGGCTCCGAAATCTTTTGATAAACCGATTCCTTGACCTAAATCTCCTTCTAATCCCAGCAATCGTAAAGTTTCTGGGTCTTTACTACTACTTTTTAACTGTTCTAAATTTTGCGAGTTAATACCTAACTCTTCGGCTTTAATAGTTGTATTTACTATCCACCTTACAGTATCTCCCCATTTTGTATTTCCGTCTGCTACTGCTGGTGCGAGAGGTTCTTGCGATAGGGCTTCTTCTAAAATTATGTGGTCTTCTGGCTTAGGTAAAGTGGTGCGTCGGGAAATTAATTGGGATTTGTCGGATGTCACTGCATCGCAACGTCCTTGTTGATAGGTTGAGTAGGTTGTATTTACGTCTTCAAATACTACGGATTTATAGGTAATTCCGCGTTTTCGCATTTGATCTGCTAAATTCTGTTCGTTGGTGGTTCCGGTTTGGGTGCAGATTGCTTTACCTTTGAGGTCTGCTAAGGATTTGATATTATTATTTTTGCGTACCATCATGCCTTGACCATCGTAAAATACTACGGGTGCGAAGTCCAAACCTACGGAAGTATCGCGGCTCATCGTCCAGGTGGTGTTACGGCTGAGAACGTCTACTTCTCCAGTTTGTAGTGCGGTAAATCGTTCTTTAGCGTTGAGTTGACGGAATTCCACTGCGTTTGGATCGTCGAACAAGGCTGCTGCGATCGCGCGACATACATCTACATCAAGTCCGCTATATTCACCGCTACTATCTACAAAGCTGAATCCTGGTAGTTGTCCGCTAACTCCACAAATTAGCTGTTTGCGATTGTTGACTGCATTTAAACGACTGTTGTTATTTTCGGCTGATGGTTCGGCAACGCAGGAAGATATAGAAAGGAAGATGGGTAAGGATAAAAGTAAAAGTTTGAATTTACGCATTATTTTTTTTTATACATTCGATATTGCTTAGTAAACAATATCAGATAGTTCTGAAGTCGGTAAATTCTCTTTTGTGCAATATTTCTATAGAATACAGCTACATTAGCGAAGCCCATGCAGATAGGCTATTTGATCTAAGGATAAATTCATAGGTTTGTAGTAGCGCTTTAGCGCATCCGGCTAAGATGCGCTAAAGCGCTACTACGAACCTTTATATTGGAGAGATATTGAAAGGTAGAAATGGCTATTAAATTAGATTCTGGTTTTGGAATTCTGTATTTTAGCGATTTGAATTATGAGGGGATGACTGTAGAAATTCAATATAAAGGGCAGCAAGTTGCACAAATTAATAAAGAGAAAGGTGTTGAGGAGATGGAAATAGATATATATTCGCAGTACGTGCATCCAGATTTTTTATCGGAGTTGAAATTTCCACTTAACGATTTTTTGGAAGCTGTGGATAAAGCGAGGGAAGCTTTGAGGGATTTGTAAGATATTAAAGTGGAATAAATCTATTCAGTTCTTGTACTAATAAATGTACCGTTGTAGATGGATTATCATCAACTGAGTTATGAGGATTATATTGTTCGAGCAGTTTTATCTAATTTTTTATAGCAGTAAGTTGTTTATCAAATAGTTCTTCGTAAATTGTTTCGCTGTTTTTCTGATATTTATGTCCGAGTAATGATTTTAACTTCTTGATATAATCGCTTCGAGGAATACCACTGTTGAGAAATTCAAAGTGCAGAACGTACCACAATTCAAAAGCTTCATTAGAATAAGCTACTTTTAATTCCCAATTTTCAGCATTCTTAATCGCATTATTAAAATCTTCTTTAGACCAATCATCGCGGTCAAAAACACACCAAATTTGATCGTAATCTTCTTTTTCATTTAGTTTTTTTGCGCTATCAATAAGTTTACTAGGATTTTCCCCCAAACCATGTATAGTTATCTCCACAACATTCTTGGGAACGCGAAAACTTCTAAAATAATTAGGTTCGGTTTTTTCTCCTTCACATAGGATCCAAAATCTCTGTCTGACTTCCCTGGTATCAACTTTTCTAGACGAATATCCGCGAGTATTTTTCTTTTTTTTAGACATGAGAGTCAACCAGATGAGTCAAATCACCGATATATGGAATTGCACCATATCTTCCTTTGATATAATCGTTTTCAAAAGATGCGTCATTGCGTATTTTGTATTCTGCTAAAGAGTATAAATCTGTTGCTCCATATCTATTTTTTTCTGTAAACCAAATTTGATCGCGACGAAATAGTTTGTTGCTTAGTAAATTAGTATCGTGAGTCATGAATATCAGTTGAGCATTGTTGGGATTTGCTTCTTTAGAATTAAATAGTTCAATGAGTGCAATAGTTATCAAGGGATGAAGTCTTGCATCAAGTTCATCAATAATAAGTATTTCACCTTTTTCAAGTGTATTTATAAGATGACCAGCTAAAGCAAAAAGTTTTTGTGTTCCTTCAGATTCATGCATTCTTAAATTGAACTTCTTTATTAATTTAGAATTTCCATCTCCATCAAATTGTCTATGTAAAGTGCTAATTGAAATAGCTTTACGTTTACCATCTTGAAAAATAAGTTTTTTAAGCTCATCTGGTAACTGTTCTGGTAGTGCATCAATTGTAAAATCTTTTTGCTCAACTTGAATATCACTAATACCTAAATCTAACTTTTTAATCAATTGAATAATATCGCTCTTGTATTCATTATTCATTAAACAGTCAAGTGTATAACTGAAGTATCCTCTATCATCTAATCCAGAAATAATATTTAAGTTATCAGTGATCCATTCTAAAATTTTTTTCGCAAGCTCAACATTAAATTGGGCAGAAACTGATAAAAAAAGTGCATTATCTCTTGTTACTTTTTGAATAACCTTAGCTTTATAAGTCTTAGATATCTTAAAGCTATTCATTTGACGCTCGAATAGTTTGATTTCTCTAACCTTGGGGACATAATATAACCACTCAGAGACAATCTTTTCACTGTTTGCCTCAAAGCCATACCTGTATCTTTTACCACCCATTAAAAATACCAGTTCAAAATAAGATGGTTTATCTTCTGTATCTGTACTCAGTTCAAAAGGTTCTACTTCTATTTCATCTATGCTTTGTTTTTCTCTAGATGAATTAACCATAAATGACTTCATAAAAATCAATGCTTTGGCAAGATTGCTTTTACCGCTTGCATTAGCTCCATATATTGCAGCACTTTTCAGCAGATCCAATTCGTCATCTACTGCAAAAACGTTGTTTTCATCAAGTTTCTTATCTTTTGCGACAAGATTAGCTGCCACCATACTAAAAGTGACTGGCTCTTTAAATGACCTGTAATTGCCGACACTAAATTCTATGAGCATGGCTTATAAAATAAAAATAATGCAGTAATTTGTGAAAAAATCACAAGTTTCTAGATTAAGGATACTTTAATTAAGTTAAAAAGGTCAAAGTTTGCTTGTCGCAACTTCTGGTAATTATTGTTACTTTATTCTCAACTCAATTTGTATCTCAAAAACAATCCTTCTTCGTCTTCTTTGACAACTTCATAATTATTTTTCACTACTATTATTCAGCTTCATTATTAATGCAATCAAGAAAGCGATAAATATGACAATTTATGGAACAATTAAAACTTTGAATCCTACTAAAAATCCAAATGCCATTAAATTGCTTAATAGTGTAAATCCAATAACTAAACCAACACCGGAAATTGAAACTATATTCTTGTATTCGCTTTTTGTTTCAAAACTCAGTCTTTCGATGAATTTTCCAATGTGTGTAGCTAATTGAGCGTCTACAACTATAATTTATTCTGCTTTATTAGTGAGTGCTTCTTTGAGTTGTTATGACGGTACTTACGACTGCAATCACGAGATTTTTCTCCTTATAAGAAATGATTGATTTGCGGAGGAGGCTATTCGTTTCTAGGTATTCAGTTTTTTGCAGCTTATATTTTGATTGTAGCTTTATGTTACTTGCTTGATGGTTTTGAATATTACATTTAATTTTATTGTTGTAATAAGTTAAACATTTTTTTTAAGGGAATAGGAAATAGAGTAAAAATACGATATTAATCAATTTTAAAGGCTTTATTAGTTCTATTTATAGGAGTTCTGCTATTATACGGGGGTTTACAATAAGAAGGCGGATTAGGATAAATATTTATATTTTTCTTCTATTACCAATTACCAATTCCCTTTCCGTTACAACCCAAAATAAAGGAGACGTAAAATTTTACGTCTCTACATTTTTATTTATTTTAATTATGGTAATTGCGATATCTGCACTATGGGTTTGAATAGTCTAAATTTGGAATAGTTTTGAATTTAATGAGTTAATCAAAATTCTACCCCCTCTCTCTCCCTAATTCCCCAATTTCTTATTCAAGGTTTCCGAAACACCAAGATTTAACAGTATTTGGCGCATTTCACTTTTAGAATCGGTATTTTGAGTTGTTAAAGTTTGAAATTCCCTAGTTTGCGGTTGTTGCTGCTTATCATTATCTTTCTCTTGATTCAAAGATGCGGCAAATTTATCGTACAATTCTCCATTAGCAGCCAAGCAAAAAGCTAATTCCTGTCCGACTTCCTTCAATTTCTTCGGTAATTCTGTCTCGCTGGTTTGCAATAACTCCGCAAGATTCAAGTTTAATGAACTAAAATTATCTTCTTCCGATTCAAAAAGATGAGCAAACGTTTCCATTTCCCCACTTTCTACCGCAGTATGTTGCTGTAATGCAAAAGCTGGAGGAATCACCGACCGATTTACGTTATCCGGTAACGGTGCCTCTAACAACCTTGCTGTATTCACAATCCCTGCACCATACCTACTCGGCTTCCAATTCGGAGGAACATCACAAGTTTCCCGCAAAAGTTGATTAAATATAAACGGAATTTTCTCGGCACCATAACGACGAACTAAATTATCCCTACCGTGATACGACAACCATAAAGCCGCAACACCCGCTACTAATGGTGTAGATAACGAAGTACCAGAACCTTGCTTAATCTGATATTTTAGTTCGCTATTCTCCTTCACAGTTCTGGCATACCATACCCCTTCCCCCGGCGCTAAAACATCAACTTTTCTACCGCGCGGAGAGCCGAACCAAATCTTACGGTTAACCGTACTCCCACCAACTGCTATCACTTCATCGTAAGCAGCAGGGAATACCACAAATGGAGTCCAGGTACCAGATGCAGCTATGATAATTACACCTCGTTTCTGCGCGTACAATATTGCAGTTCGCAACCTTTTATTATAAAAAGCCGCTCCCAAGGAAATAGAAACTATATGAAAACCTTTATCTGCTGCATACTCAATCGCTCTAGCTAAATTACGATTGCTCAAAAGTACCACCGAATACGATACCCGCAACGGCACTAACTTTGCACCGGGAGCTACACCCGTAACGTACTTGCCATCTGGATAATTGCCCTGCGCTTTGGGCGGACTTACCATGACGCTGGCTGCTAAAGTACCGTGGCCGGGATTATTAACTAATTCAGTATCCGATTTTTCCAAAGGATCTGTTTCATCTTCGTCGGAACCAACAAAATCGTAACCTTGCTCTAAAAGTAAATTATCGGCTATCTCTGGATGCGTCGTATATCCAGTATCCGGATGAGCAATAATTACCCCATGCCCCGGTAACTTATTCGCATCGGGAAAATACTTCTGCCATGCTGGAAAAACCTTCAATTCCTTCAAAACCCAATCTACATCATTTGTCGAAAGTCCAGTTTCAACACCTTCTCCCCCCGAAAATAAATCTAATAATTTATTCAACAACGAAAAAATCACATCCCAAAGAGATTTCGATTCTCCCCCCGAAGCTTCCTGCTGCCTACTTTCTAGCTGCTTAACTTGCCTTACCGGAACCGCGAATAACGGCTCCACATCAACTACACCAGGTCGCGATCGCAATTCATAAGTTTTATCCCAAGCCTGCTTTACCGATAACGCATCATCTGCAAGCAAAATTTCAAATTCGGTAAAGTTGTCGCCAATCGCTTGAACCCTCCAATCTTCACCAAGTATCTCAGAAACAACCTCCTGACACCTATCCTGCAACTCAGGCATCACCATTTCTATGTAAAAGCCTTCAAATCTGGGTTTTACTGTATTTTTTGTGGAAACCATAATTTTTTATCAATTTATCAATAGTATTACTTACTTTATTTTTCAATTTAAGAATATCTACTTACGGAAAATTCACGTTTATACACACTACTAGAAAATTTTAGATAAAAAACCCATCGTAGTGAGTTAGATATGTTCGCAATAATTATTTACAAAATTCTGGTTTCAGATATTACATTGATGCTTGCTTGTGATTCGTTATCCTGATAATTTGAAAAAGTATAGCGCTATAGTTTTGAGGGTGAATCATGAAAGTTGGAACTAAAGAAGCTGCTGAATTACTGAGAATTTGTACTCAACGAGTGCGACAACTTCTAAAAGAAGGGAGAATTAAAGGAGCCGAAAAAGGTGATAGATTTTGGGAAATTCCTTTATTTGACGGTAAACCAGAAGTAAAAGAGGGTCGAAGAGGTCCGAAGCCTAATTGGAAAAAGCGAGTATCAAAAGCAATAAGTCGTATTTGCGTCAATCAGCATTTGATTAGAAGCAATAGTAAGCATGGTACGAATAAGCCTGTAATCAGGGTTGAATCACGCGGAATCATTCGTTATTTTCATAGTTTAGAAATAAATGGAAGCTGTAAAGTAGTTTATCGTCCGGACAAACCTTTAAGTTGCGGCGCTAAACTTTGGCTGGAAGTGGCATCTGATGTAATGCTAACGGCTTTTGTTTATTCTTAAACGGCAGATGCTTTTACATAGTTCGCAATTTCTATAAATGCATTATTAGCTTTCGAGCAGAAAGGGGGAAAGCTGAGAAAGCCGTGTACCATTCTGGGATAATCGATCAATTTAACTTGATTATTTGCAGCTTGAAGACGTTGAGCATAAAGTAAATTTTCATCATGGAGAACATCGTATTCTGCGGCAATAATTAAAGTCGGAGGGAGATTGGATAAATCTTCAGCTAGTAAAGGAGAAAAGTAGGATTCGTGGATATCGGAATCGCTGCGAGAGTAGCAATTAACGTAGAATTGCATTGCTTCTTTTGTTAAAAGTGGTGCATCATTATATTCCATCGATGGTTTACTCAAAGTTGCATCGAGGACGGGATAAATCAGAATTTGTTTATTAATTAGTTGACTATTTAAATTTTGTTTTCTGTCTCTGAGCATTAAACATAAAGCAGCAGCTAAATTTCCTCCTGCGCTATCTCCCATAACTGTAAGTTGTTGTGGATTTATGTTTTCGCTTACCCAAGTGAGTGCATCAAAGCAATCTTCTAATGCCGTGGGATATTTAAATTGAGGAGCTAATTTGTAATTAACGGCAATAACTAAAGAATTACTTTCCTTGGCAATACGACGACACATAAAATCGTAAGTTGGAAAATTGCCATGAATCCAACCACCACCGTGAAAGAAGAGAATTACGGGAAGATTGGTATTTAAGCAAGGGTAATAAATTTGAATTGGAATTTCCCCGTGTCTGCCAGTAATTACTTTTTGTTCAATTTTAGGTAGTTGAAATTTTTTGCCAGCGAAGATTCTTTGTGTAATTGAAGGAATAGGGGTAACGCTGGCGATGCGTAATTCTTCCTCATCCATTTTGTGAAGTGGTTTTTGGAGGTTGAGAATTTTATCGAGCAGACGAATTTTCCAATCGAGTTTTTGTTTGATTTGCATTTCAAATATTACTCCTTACTTTTAAATAGATAATCCACCTGAGAAGCTTTTTCAAATAAATCGTAGTAATCGGCGATATAAGATTGAATTTCCTCAAAAGATTCTTCGTTAAGACATTCAACGAGCATAAATTCGGGTCGATATTTATCAAAATCCAACCCTTGCAAAGCATTTAATTCAAAACCTTCGACATCGAGAGAGAAAAAATCTATTTCACTTACATTGGCTTGATCTAAGATAGAAGTTAAAGTTCTAGCGGGTACCGTTATTTTGTAAGGAGTAAAACCCAACTTTCTTCCGGCGATCGCCACACGTTCGGATTCAATTTTATCATCATCGAAAGCACCTGTAACGAGGGACATTAAATGACCGTACATCATTTCAATTTCTGAGTTTGGGTAATCTGGGGAGACTAAAGCACAGTTGAAAACTGTTGATTTTGGTCTTTCTTTGACGCATTCTTGATAAAGATGGGGAATTGGTTCGATGAGAATTCCTTGCCAATTTCTGAAACGTTCGAGGTAATAGGTATTGCTTTCGGAGAAACCGTTATTTGCTCCTACTTCAATGAAAAAGCCATTTTTAGATAAATATTTTTCGATTATTTTGCCAACTCCGCGACGATAAGGGCGGGAATAACGTTCGCTGCCAAGGAATTCAAATAGATATCGACGGTATTTGATGGTGGTATTTTGCAAGTTTTGGGAATTGAGCATGGGATAGGGGGTTTATTGCAATCGCAGAGCTAAAACCATTGTAAAACATGGAATTTGTGATATGAGCTATGGCTACATTTGGCTGTAGCAGAGGAGCCGCTATAGCTTTTGTATGATTAAAAGCAAGGAGAGTGCAAAGGGGTATGATTATTTTTTTGGTAGTGTTATCACGCATAAGGATGTATTATTAACTTTTTGATTAAAGCTCTAATACATACTTCATAACACATGATATTAATTTCGTAAGATATAAATTTGGTTTGATTAAAGTTTGATGTGGGGAGGATGTAAAGAGGAAGTGCGATCGCGCAACTTGCATCTCTAAAAAACTAGAATATTGCTTTGCAGTCAATAAATAAAATCATGTGAAAACAGAATCAAAAAATATATCTATACAATTCACATTGCAGCTATCTTATTGACGGGATGCAGTTTCAGTATCGTTGGAGTAATTACAGATACATCGAAAAAGCAATTTGAAATTCAGAACAAATTCAGCAATTATCTAGAAGAGGGATATTAATTTTTTAAATTGAATTGCTGTATCTTTTTCCTTTTTTATCTATATGGAAAAAATTTACATACAGAATGTGGTTTAATAGGACAGACTTTTTTACCGATTGGATTTACGTCAATATAAAGGTATTCCAATTTATCTAAATTAGACAGCGGCTTTAGGTCGCTAATTTGATTTTCTCTAAGATTAAGTCTTCTTAAATTAGTTAACTCTGAAAGCGGTTTTATATTACTAATTTTGTTTTTAGCAAGCCTAAGTCTTCTCAAATTAGTTAACTCTGAAAGCGGTTTTATATTACTAATTTGATTCAAGTCTAAACTAAGTACTGTTAAATTAGTCAATCCTGAAAGTGGTTTTATATTGCTGATTTTATTTTCTCCCAGCAGCAGTCTAGTTAGATTAGTTAACTTTGAAAGCGGCTTAATGTCACTGATTTGATTATTTGTAAGACCAAGGTAAGTCAAACTAGTAAATTCTGAAAGCTGTTTTACATCGCCGATTGGATTATAGTCAAGGTGAAGAGAAGTCAAATTAGTTAAATTAGAAAGTGGTTTTATGTCGGTGATTTTATTTGCCGGAAGCATAAGGTATTCCAATTTATTTAATTCAGAAAGCGGTGTTAAATTGCTAATTTGATTTTTCACAATACTAAGAGAAGTCAAATTAGTTAAATTAGAAAGCGGTTTTAAATTGCTGATTTGATTTTCACGAAGCATGAGGTAAGTCAAATTAGTCAGAGAAGCAAGCGGTGCTAAGTCGCTGATTTTATCTCCCCAAAGACTAAGATCAGTTAAATTACTAAGTTTCTGATTTGCTTGTTCGCAATCTTGAGTACCTGCTTCATTCAACAAGACTTCAACTGTATGCTTTGTTTCTTGTGGTAAGGTGAATCTCTCTTCACACCATTGAGTAAAACTTTTAACAGGTTTTTGATTCTGCTTGACTGGTGTTGCAATGGTTCTAGTATTTTGCGTACAAGCTGTTAAAGTTAATGCTGTACAAAGGATTGTGATGATTTTTTTCATGGTTTTATCTATGTAATTATCTGTATATTATTTTTTGAAATGAAATTATTAATATACATTTAATAACACAGATTAAATGGTGCCGTACTCTCCTAATAACGCACCCTACAAATAAATAAACCCACGGAGGTGGGTTTTGCCTGTGTAGCCGCGTTTTCAAACGCCAGGTTTTTCAATCGCCAGGTATTATCAACCCACAAACCTATACCAGCGCAACTTCCGGCACAGCATCCTGCATCTTAGTAAATGCATCGATCAATGTTTGCAACTGTACGTCTGCTTTCATAACTCCCAATCCCCTAACGGTAACTTTCCCTGGAGAATACACAAATCTACTCATCATATTTTGCGGTAATTTTTCAGACAACATTTTCCAACCGGGTTCTTCCATTGGTGTTTCTAAAACAATATGTTGTTTCCCATCTGGTTTTATTCGACTAAATGCTAAACTTTTAGCTAATTGTTTTAATTCCATTACCCGTAACAACTGATTCGCCGACGCGGGTACGTTGCCATATCTATCGTTCCATTCTGCTGCAATCATTGCTAATTCTTGTTTGGAATTGGCTACTGCTACGGCACGATAAGCGCTCATCTTTTGATCTAAGTCGGTGATGTAATCTGCTGGAATAAATGCGGTCAAATTAAGGTCAATTTGAGTATCGGCAACGGTGGGAATTTCTTGTCCGCGAATTTCCCGAATTGCTTCTTCTAACATTTCCATATATAAGTCGAAGCCAATTACATTCATTTGTCCCGATTGCTCTGCTCCCAATAAGTTACCAACCCCCCTGATTTCCATATCTCGCATTGCTAGTTGATAACCGGAGCCAAGTTGGGTAAATTCCTGAATTGCTCTCAACCTCTTACGTGCAGCTTCCGATAATGACCTTTGTCTGGGATAAAATAACCATGCATGAGCTTGAATTCCGGCACGTCCAACTCTTCCTCTTAACTGATAAAGTTGAGCTAAGCCGAATTTATGCGCGTCTTCAACTAATATCGTATTAACTCTAGGAATATCCAAACCCGATTCAATAATCGTCGTACAAATTAAAATATCAGCTTCCCCACTACTGAAAGAAAGCATGATCGATTCTAACTCGCTGGCTTCCATTTGACCGTGAGCGATCGCAATCTTGGCATTCGGTATCATCTCTCGCAAAAATGCCGATTTGTCTTCAATTCCATCTACTCGTGGAACTACGTAAAATACCTGCCCACCTCTGTCTAACTCTTGACGTATGGCGGTGCGAATCGGTTCGGGATTCATCGGCGAAAGATGAGTCTTAATCGGTCTTCTTGATGGTGGTGGTGTGGTAATCAAACTCATTTCTCGAATTCCCGACAATGACATATACAAGGTGCGGGGAATAGGTGTTGCACTTAAAGTAAGTACGTCAACTTGAGTTTTCAAAGATTTAATTTTCTCTTTTTGATTAACCCCAAATCTTTGTTCTTCATCTACCACCAATAATCCCAAATCTTTGTATTGAACGCTTTTACCTAAAAGTTGATGGGTACCGACAACTATATCTAATTCCCCCGTCAGCAATCTTTTTTGAATATTCCGCTTTTCTTCAGCAGTACGAAAACGGTTGAGCAATCCGACATTTATGGGATAGGGAGCAAAGCGTTCTTTTAAAGTATGGTAGTGCTGCTGGGTAAGAATAGTTGTAGGTGCGAGTAATGCAACTTGTTTTCCAGAAGTAACGGCTTTAAAAATAGCTCTTATTGCCACTTCAGTTTTACCAAAACCCACATCACCGCAAACCAAACGATCCATTGGGCGATCGCTTTCCATATCCCGTTTCACATCTTGAGCGGCTTTCAACTGGTCAATTGTAGGTTGATAGGGGAAAGAATCTTCCATTTCTTCCTGCCAAGGGGAATCCTGGGGATAGGTAAAACCAGTTTGTTGGGAACGTTGAGAATACAGTCTTAATAAATCAACCGCCAATCTTTTGACAGTTTTACGAACTTTATTCTTAGTATTTTCCCAAGCCTTACCCGTCATTTTATTTAATTGCGGGGAAGAGTTAGTAGTTGTCCGAAAGCGAGATAAAGCACCAACTTGATCGGCAGCTACTCGTAATAAACCATCTGCATATTTAACAACTAAATAATCGCGGGTTTCATGATTTAACGTTAAACTTTCCAACTTCACAAATTGTCCCAAACCGTGATTGCGGTGAATTACATAATCACCCGGACGTAACTTATTGGGATCGACTTGTTTAGAACTAGCCTTACGACGCTTGCGGACATAACCGGGAGTTGCTAAAGTATGCTGACCGTAAAATTCCTTATCGGTGACAACAACAATTCTATAAGTCGGTAAAATAAAACCTTCTAACTCAGCCAACCCAGAATATTTTACAGCAACCGGTACGTGACTAGTCAACGAGCGATCGATAGCTTGATAATCGCGGGGATTGGGGATAAACTGAGCCGGACAATCGTGTTCCTGTAAAAGCGAAACCGATCGCGTTGGTTGAGCCGAAACCAACCAAATATTAAAATTGCGATCGCGTTCTTCGCTTAACGTCTGTGCCAACTTCGCAAAAGCATGAGGAGTAACCGGAATCGAACGAGCCGCTAAATTAATCGCATCATCACCTTCTTCAGCCAACTCCGACAAATACAAACTTTCAAATTTATCTAAATCTGCCAAACAATCTTCCCAAAAGCGATGAATTTTTGGTAATTGAATATGGGGCATTGGGGATTGGGCATCGGGCATGGGAGAATCATTATCTCCCCCCATCTCCTCATCTCCCAATCCCCCCATCTCCCCCTCACCTTCCCCAAGCCACTGCTCTTCGGCATTCTCCACCCATAACAAACTGTGAGCGTAACACTGCTCAACTTCATCAACGGCAACTAAAGTATTTTCTGGTAAATAATCTAATAAAGAAGCGGGTTTTTCGTAAGCTAATCCTAAAAATCTGCGGCTTCCTTCTAATAATTGTCCCGATTCTAACTGTTCTTTTTCTTCTGGTGAAAGATAATCTTCTACAGACGCACTAAATTGCCTGTCTGCCATTAATATCGGAGCAAAACTAGTAGGAGTAAGAATTATTTGGTCAATTTTATCTAAAGCAGAACGTTGTGTTGATGGATCGAATTCGCGAATTTGCTCGATTTCGTCGCCAAACCAATCCAAACGTACCGGCAATTCCGAAGATACGGGAAATACGTCTACAATATCCCCCCGACGACTCCAAGTACCTTCCATTTCCACCAAAGGAACTCTTTCGTATCCCAAAGCCGCCATTTTTTTAGCGAACGTACCCAGATTAAATTCCATTCCCTTAGCAATATTCAAACAAAAAGGCTTGAATGCTTCCGGGGGTGGTAAATGTGGTTGTAAAGCTGCTTGAGTTGCGATTACAGCTACAGAAGAATTCTCAGATTCAGGAGACTTAATTAAATCGGCAAGCACCTGCATTTGTCCCCAAATCATTTCGGTTTCGGGATCGAATGGTTCGTAAGGGGAAGCTTCAGAAGTGGGATAAAAATGTATAGTCTTCCATCCCATCGTTTCCAGTTGCGTAGTCCAACGTCCGGCTTCTTCCAGAGTAGCGCAGACCACAAATAAGTTCCGCTCCGAACTATTCGCTAAAGCCGAAGCAACCAAACCCTTTGGTAAACGTGGAATCCCATTTAATTGTAATTGTGTTTGAGTCTTTAATTTAGAAAGTAGTTCGGTGGTGAGAGGGGAACGTCCCAAAGCACGCACTATGGAAGAAAAAGCCATAACTTTAAAATTCGTAATATTTCCTACGGAAACGCTTCGCTAACGTAATACGTAATTAAAACCAGCCGCATCACAATAAGGTAAACCGCAATATCACCTATTATGGCGCTGGAGTTGGCAGAGATTTAGCCGAGAATAAAGCTATTAGCTATCAGCTATCAGCTAAGTAGGTCAGCACAAATAAACCTGGGAACAAAATGTAAATTGACTTCAAAGCCCTGCGATTGCTTCGTTTCACTTGCAATGACATACCTTGATTTTTTAACTTCGACTTACTTAAAAGTTAAAAGCTAAAAAAAGGTAGACACAACAGACGTTTACCTCGATAAATCAAGGTATAAGTAAGGAAATTACCCCTTTTCTAAAATACAGGCAACAAGTCAATAAAAATGAATGTTCCCTTTACTATTTTAGAAGTCTCAACGGTAAATTTTGCCTATTACTGTTTTTTCCTAGTAAAATTACCACACCAGCTTTGGGCTACTATACGTAAGTGTGTTTTGGATTCGGCAATAAATTTCGTTTATTTAAAAAAAATTATGTATTTAGAGTCTTTTATTATATGTCTTGATGCTAAATACTTAAAAAACTATAACCGTGCATAACTAGCCGAAAAAGAACGGCAATTAAGAGATGTCCCTCAATTTTGAGTTATTAATTATTTTTCTGCTGATTTTCGCTAATGGTATGTTCGTCATGTCAGAATTAGCGATAGTTTCGGCTCGCAAAGTCCGCTTACAACAGCTTGCCAACCAAGGAAACCCCAGAGCCAGAGCCGCATATGAATTAGCTTCCTCTCCCACCCAATTTTTAGGTACCGTTCAAGTGGGGATAACTTTGATTACCATCCTTTCTGGTGCCTACGGAGAAGAAATCATTACCAACAGAATATATCCTCTTTTAAATTTTATTCCTTTATATCAAACTCAGGTATCTCGTGGAATATCAGTATTAATAATTACATTTTTAGCAATTATTTTAGGCGAACTAGTACCCAAGCGTTTAGCCTTAAATCACCCAGAGTTAATTGCTTCAATTGTTGCTTTACCGATAAAAAGTTTAGTAAAAATCGCTCATCCAATTGTTTTTATTTTAAGCATATTCACGGATAGTATAGTAAGAATATTAGGGATTAAACCGAGTACCGAACCGCAAATTACAGAAGAAGAAATCAAAGTATTAATCGAACAAGGAACCGAAGAAGGAACCTTTGAAGAAGTTGAGCAGGATATGGTTGAGCGGGTGTTTCGTTTAGGCGATCGCCCGGTAAGTTCGTTCATGACACCGCGTCCAGAAATTATCTGGTTGGATTTGGAAGATAATATCACTCAAAACCGCGAGAAAATTATTGAAAATGGTTATTCGCGGTATCCAGTGTGTCAGGAAGGATTAGATAATATATTGGGAATCATTCCGGTAACAAACTTATTAGCTCGCAGTTTTACCGGAGAGCAGATGGATTTAACTGTAGGATTGCGAGAGCCGATATTCGTACCCGAAAGCACCCGTGGCTTAAAAGTTTTAGAGATATTCAAGCAAACGGTCAACCATGTATCGTTAGTGGTAGATGACTATGGAGTAATTCAAGGATTGGTAACTTTAAACGACATATTAATTGAAATTGTCGGTGATGTTCCTTCCGATGACGATGACGAAGAAGAAGCTCAAGCCGTACAAAGAGACGATGGTTCGTGGTTACTTGATGGGATGTTAACAATAGATGAATTTTTTGAACTTTTCGACATGGAAGAAGAAATAGAATCCCACTCCCGCGACAGTTATCAAACATTGGGTGGTTTGGTAATGACTCATTTAGGTCGTATCCCCATCGCTACAGATCACTTTGAATGGAAAGATATGCGTTTTGAAGTCATGAATATGGATGGAAATCGCGTTGATAAAATTTTGGTCAAAATTTTGAAAAATAAATCTATCAATTTGGGTCGATTGGAAAGGGAGAGCTAATAGGTTAAAGGTTAAAGGTAGAGTGTGTTTCGCGCAATACGGCACCTTTTTTATTGTTATGTAAGTTGTAATAATTTGAGATGCTGTTCACAGAGTGAGTTGGTAGACTATAAACCCGGTTTTTCAAAAAACCGGGTTTATAAATTCTTAAAAAGAATTACATTTTGCCATTCTTCATTACTTCTTGAAGATGGTGACGGATTTCTTGCACTTGCTCCATCTCAGTTTGGCGTAACTTTTGGAATAATTCTGCACAGGGTTGAGAATTAGCTTCTTGTGCATCCTTGATATAAGTATCGTAAGCTCTAATTGCTTCAGCTTTATTATGCAATACAGTCAGAAAATCGTATTCTAGATTGCTAATAGGTTGAGTGCTAGCGTTTGCAACGGTCATAAATGTACCCTCCAATTTGTTTTTAATCAACTTATTTACTCAATTAAGTTTTAGCGATTCATTAAAAGTTATTCATCTGTCAAAAAGGGTAAGATTAAATACATCCCTGTTATAGAGTCAAAATGTGTCTTTAGAGCTATTTTAATTTCCACAACTTTAATTAGTACAGGATGCAAATTCATTGCGCTTTTGATCTTCTTCTGAAACTTGCGAACCAACTGGTTGAACTACATACCAATATCTCACTTCCAGCCAACGTAAAGGAGTAAAGAGGAATGCCAATTGTCCATTAATCAATAAACCGATGATACTAGAGTCTCCCGGTTCCACATTATGATAATAATAAGTACAGCTAGAAGTTCCGGAACCATGAACAATAATATTAGTTGTTAATCGAATCCCGACATAAGAAAGGGTATAGGCAATTATAGAACAAGCAGCAATTTTAGTAATTAGTTTTTTATTCATAGAAGAATAGATGATTAATATAAAAATACCGAATAATATTAATCATTGATTGTATGAATATTTGCTTACAAGTGACAACTTAATTCAGTAACAATATATAGAAAAATTCAGCAAAATATTTTTTATAAAACGAAAGCAGATCTATGGTTATGCGATCGCCTAACCCCACATAAGCTGCTAATTCCCATTACCATTCCCAATTCCCAAATAAAAAACCCGCCATTGACGGGTTTTGATCGAATTAAATACAGACAAAGGCTAACTTTTAAATTGCCTTTTATCCCGATCGTGATTCGATGTTCTTCCTTGTTGAGTGCAACCTCCTTTATAGTCTGGATCGTCATCACCGTAAATAAAAGGACAATATTTTGTATTAGCACTAATACAATCCATATGCGGAGTTTTAGCGCACACGAGTAGCAATACACCCAAAATTATTAATAAACCACAAATACACGCTACTTGAATCCAAGAAATTTCCATCGCACCATGAACGATTACCTCTCTTAGTAAAGATACAATCGTTACTTCTACAGCGACTCCCACTGCAATGCTATGCTCTTGTAGATACACCACTAATAGTCGAAATAACTCGACCAAAATTAAAATAAATAGCATTTTTGCAGTTACTTCTTTGTAATCAACAGAATGCAATATATCGTGAAATATCCCCCAGAGCTTGACTACCATCACGGCGAACAAACAAAAACATAGAGAAATCACAACTAAATCACAAAAAGTCTCCATATTGCTGACTATTCTGTGCCGATCTAACCAACGGTTCCATAATAAAAATTGGCTTTTGGGACGTTTTTTCACGAACATAAACATGAATTACCAAGTGAACTACAGACCACACCAGCCATTGTTCAATTAATTCTTTATATTGTGACGTACCTTATAGCAAGTTAGCAGCAGTATTAATAACTTTTTATTGAGGAGGAATTTGATAAGTAAAACTTTGGGCTTGCTGCATCAGTTGTTCGGCGTTACTAGCCCATAGCTGATTATTTTGTGCTAAGAATAAATCCCTAGAGTATTGTAATACGCGCATGGCATCGGGATATTGTTTCATTTGTATAAATGCCAATCCAGCACCGTAATAAGCGCTGGGATAATCGGGGTTAGCTGCGGCGGCTTTTCTAAATGCTTCTAAAGCCTGTTCGTGTTTACCTTGAGTATATAAAATCGAGCCGATATTGTAATAAGCTTCGGAATATTTCGGATTAATTTTTACGGCCTCGTTAAAAGCATTTGTGGCTTTTTTAAACTTACCTTGCTGCATATAGCATAATCCAATTTGATAAGCTGGTTCTGGCGCTTTATTGCTGTATTTCATCGCTTTTTTAAAAGAGTTAACAGCTTTACTACAATCTTCTTTTTGCTGATACAATAAACCAATATTGTAGTAAGCAACTCCTAATTTTGAATCAAGTTGTATAGCACGCTGTAAATAATTTTCAGCTTGAGCAAAATTATTCCCTTCCAACAAAGCACCACCCAAATTTGCATAAGCTAAGGCAAACTTAGGATCGACTTGAGTAGCTCGATAAAAAGCATCCGCAGCCGGTTGCAACTGTCCTACCTGCCTTAACGCCAATCCTAAATTGTAATGCGCTGGTGCTAAATATGGGTCTAACTGAATTGCTTGATTAAAGGCGTTAATAGCATCTTGAGGACTCCCTGACTGAATCAACTGCAAGCCCTGAGTTAAATATGTTGTAGCGCTGTTGCGAGCGTACTGTGCCAGCTTTTGGGGAACTGGATCGAAGTCATACAAAGAAACTTCATTGGCTTTAACAGGAGCGATCGCCACACTCAACAAGATTGCACTAAAGAACGCACTCAGTCGATACTTACAAACTAACCCGTTCATGGATTTTCTCCCTAATAACGCTTTTATTTGACCGAACCAATATTTTATTCAAGATTTTAATTCAAGATTATGGTTTGAAATAAAGCGGTTTAGACCCGTGAAATCTTGTTAATTGTCAATCTACCGGATTTATCCGTCTTTATTAATCCAAAATCTATAGACGCTCCCGATGGCTGCAACCAGACTACTTTATAAAAATCTAATTTTATATGTAAATGCTGTCTTTTTTATCACTTTCTTGGCATAAATTTTCAAGTTCCCAACAAGTCTTTAAGTTAGCTGCCTGCGGAATCAATGCAGATAGGTATGTCAAAATGTAAACCCTAGAGCCAGGTTATTTTGATTAGGAATTAAAAAAAATATTACAGATGCAGAAAATGCTCAGGAAATGAACACAGATGTAGAGACGCAGCAGTGCTACCTCTCCATATTTTGATTTGTACCGATTAATGTAAGTGTAAGGTGTATCGCGCAGTGCAACGCACTATAATAGTTACAAAATAAAACTTATTTTTCAAAAAGAAGCTCAAATAGGACTACTAAGCTTTTGAATCTTTTAAAATATATTTTTCCAAACTCTCATCCCATCTGAGTTGATAACGATTTACTTTTAACCATTCCTTAAATTCAATGGGATTTTTACGACAATCAAAACCCGATGGTAATGGTAAAATTCCATTTAAAACACCAACAAAGTGATTTACACTTCTCCCTCCACCCGGAATATTATCTAAAATATAGCGTTTTTCACTTCAGTTAAATACACTCTTGTGGGATAGGCATCCCTGCCCGTCCAGATTTTCCAAACTTAACTATAAAGATCTCCTCATATCTATTCCCTGTCTTTGTATAAATACTTGAATATAAATTTTACGTAAGGACAATTTATTAATTTATAATTCTTTTTTTTAGACTAATTAAACCATAAACTAAAATTAATAAAAGCATAAATAGGAACAGATATCTATGTAGTAATTCCTAAACTAATTATTTGAAAAAATATCATGGGTTTCATTGTTTCCCTCCTCGCTACCACAAGTTTGGGGTCAGAGCCTCGTCCTTCTAGGACGAATTTATGTTCTTTGGTGATATTATAGAAGTAGCGGTAAAGCGCATATATAAAAAGCTTAGTAGGTCTAGCGGACGGCTCTTGATCCGGAACCCTGGGGGCAATAATCCCAAAATCTTGTACAAATGTGGGAGTAAAGTCAAAAATTGATAAATCGTTTCAAACGCGGTCGGACAGTCCGTGTGCGCTTGTGGACGTATCCAAACGGGGAGATTAAATGCGAAAGCATTTTAGTTTCTAGGGAGGACGGATGAAGCAAGAATCCTCATGCCTTAAGGCTGGGGAGTGTCAACAAACGTCAACAAGTTGCCCGTCAAATAAACGAACAACTTACTCAAGAATTATTACCCTTGGGTTTCCTAGTTGAAAAAGCTTTACTACGAAATGTAAAAATGCCCGATACAATCCAAGCAGCAATTCAAGAAAAGCTTAAAGCCGAACAAGAAAACCAGCGGATGAAATTCGTTTTAGAAAAGCAGCGTCAAGAAGCCGAACGCAAACGGATTGAAGCCAAAGGTATTGCAGATTCTCAGAAAATTATATCTGACGGACTTACAAATCAAATATTGCAGTTGCGGGCAATTGAAGCTACAGAAAAACTCGCTCAATCTCCCAACTCAAAAATTATTGTTGTTGGTTCAGGTAAAGGTGAGGTTCCTATTTTATTACAGGAATCCATAAGCACAAAACCTTAAAACATTAATTAATTCGAGTTCTAACGCACGGGAACAAAGCCAGCTGCACCGATCGCCTTTTGCCCTTCGTTCGTCAGCAGCAATTCGGTATAAGCATCGCCAATTTGCTGTTCCCTACCGTTATTCTCTTTAGTAACTACAAATAATTTGCTTCTAAGTGGATAACTACCATTTCTAATCGCTCTTGTATTTAGGCGATCGCGCTTTTGCGGACATTGGTTTGCTTCTACTAATTCTCCAATATATGGAGCAACTAAATTATCTGAACTAGTACCCAATTTTAGGGTTTTTACGCTACATTGAGGCACTATAGCTCGCGCCGAACCAAAATACACCGCACCTTGATTTTCACTGACTTTACGCAATGCTTCTGTGGGAGAATAGACATATTCGACATTAGAGCCTATTTTTTCAACGTCTATTACTTTACCGTCAAACAATGTAGATTTTACGTCTTCTGGATTCTCAGAAAAAGGCGTTATCGCCAAATCCGGTCCTCCTAATTGGTTCCAGTTAGTAATCTCACCTAAATAAATTTGCTGCAACTGTTCGACGGTTAAACCAGAAACAGATAGTGCTGGATTTACTGCAACCGCTACCCCATCAGTAGCAACCTGACGTTGCTTAAGCGTAAAACCTTTTTGTTTAGCTAAAGCATATTCCGACTTTGTAAGGGGACGTGATAACTGAGCAAAGTCTATTTCTCCGTCAAGCAACATCTCAATTGCTGCCTCCGAAATAGGAGTATTCCCTTGGGGGTGGCTATATTGCAACTGTAATTCCGGACGGTTTGCTTGAATTAAAGAATTTACAACTTGTCGGATGGGTGCCCAAGCCGTACTCCCACCGTATGCGAAGGAACCGATGGGAACATTGCTGACCGTTTCAAAGCTTGAATCCGCAGTTTCAGAAGGCGTATCTGCTGCTCGACTAGCTCTGATACTGCTTTCCGGTTGTAAATACTGCTTTACCAACAACCAAAATCCTCCGATGACAAGGATTGTCAAGACTTTGCCGATAATTAAACCTTTGACTAACTGTATGGAATCTTTACTAAGGGGGATGAGCTTTTTGGTAGTATTGTTCATAATTTACGCCGATAATTTTTGTAATCCTATTGACTTAGAGCGTAACTTCCGGTATGTAATTTGTTAAGTATATTTCCTTACTTATTGATAATTTTTTCCATCTTTCATAAAAATATAGAGATATCTTGCGGTTTTTTATAAAAAGCATTGCTAACTAAAATATGAATTATATATATATATATAGGTAGATTCTACTTAAATAAAATTACGTAATAAAAGCATTATAGTTAAAATAAAAAAATATATATGATAGGTAAGTTAATATGCGATCGCTATCAGGTAATTCAGATTCTCAATCAAGGAATGTTCTGTCAAACCTATATAGCCCGTGACATTACTATTAGTGATTATCCCACGTGTGTTGTCAAACACTTTCTACCTAGCGATAGAATTGCGCTGCCAGTAAAAATCCGTAGAAGGCTATATAAGCGCGAAGTTGAAGCTTTGATGAAATTAGACAACTATGAGTATGTTCCACATCTTTTAAATCATTTTGAATATAATCAAGAATTCTATTTAGTCCAAGAATTTATTAAAGGGCATTCTCTAAGCACCGAATTGCAGCCCGGTAAACGTTGGAGTGAAACCAAAGTAATTGAATTATTACAAGAAGTTTTAAATATTTTGGTTTTCGTTCACTCTCAGGGTTTGATTCATCGCGATGTCAAGCCGAGTAATATCATGAGACGGGAAGGAGACAATAAATTAGTGCTGATTGATTTTGGTGCTGTAAAGCCAATGTGGAATGAGTTGGTTAAAAATCAAAGCATTAGTGATAGTACAACCATTGCAATTGGCACACCAGGCTATATGCCTTACGAACAACATCAAGGTAAACCAGTTCCTAGTAGCGATATCTATGCCCTCGGTACGATTGCTATCCAAGCACTTACGGGTATTCATCCAATACAGCTACCAAAAGATCCAAATACTGGCGAAGTTGTTTGGCGACACTTGGTTCGTATTAATAAAAAATTAGCTTCAGTAATCAACAAAATGGTAGCATACCATTCTCAAAACCGATATCAGTCAGCTACACTTGCATTCGCCGCACTGATGCAGTTAAATAAGTTAAATTGTACTGCTTCATCTACACAGGAAAATAACTTGATTTTGGCATCAGTTGAACTAGCACCAGAATTAAATGAATTCAGTTCAACAGCAACCGATTCAATAACATTACAAAAATTATTAGCTCCAGCAACAAACGATTTCGACTCCCCAACGTTGAATGATGAAATGAAGACAGCATCAGAAAGCGATACGATTGTTTCCATGTTTTCTCACAAATCGGCTTTGTACATCGGCTTGGTAATAGGTGTAGTTTCTGGTTTCGCTTTATTGTTTTTCAGCTACTTTTCCATCCAGACAATTGATTCTATTAAAATACAAAATTCTCATATAGAAAATCTTCGTCAGCGTTAATGGAATATGGAATGGTAGAAGAAGTAACTTAACAAATTAATGCGTTAGTGTTGTGCCATATTTATTTTGATGGATTAATCCCTTTGAAATTAATCTGGTGTAATACTAGATAATCCAAAATCATCTTTATGGAATCTTCACAATCCTGGTATATTATCAAACGCTCTACCCAAAAATGCGAAATCGCCTCCAGCGAATTAACACCTGAAGACGATAGAGAAATTATAGAAAAATGGGGGCCTTTTAATTCAAGAGAGGAAGCCATATCCCGCCGTATAGGGTTAATTAGGACGGGAAAATGTCAGCCAGCTTGAAAAAGTTAGGAGTTAAGAGTTAAGAATTGTGAGTTAATAAATTCACCTTCCTAAAACTCAAAAGCGAGAAATATTAATTTGTAATTAGCAGTTTTTAACTTAATTAAAGAGAAGATGTAATTTCCTTCTGGCACAATCAACAATAAAAATGGCTCTCTACAAGCCTTTACTGCTAACTAACTCCTAACTCCTATAAAGACGCGATATAATGCCCTGGCGGGCACGCAATACCTACGGTACGCTCCGCTAGGCCCTAACGCGTCTCTACAACTAATAACTACTTCCTCTCGGCTCTAACATTGCCTTTTGCAGCAATTTCTTTTTTCAATTCTTCAATGGCTTTAGCAAATTGAGGATCTTGTAAGGTAGCTAGTTTATCGCGTTGTTTGAGCCACAAATTTTGTCGCTGTTCGTCGCTCAACTCGACTTTGATATCTGGCTTAATCCCGGCTTTGTTAATATCTGCACCGCTAGGGGTAAGATATTTAGCAATCGTGACTGCCACTCCGGAACCGTCATCAAGGGGACGTACTGATTGCACTAAACCTTTACCAAAAGTCTTGCTACCAACTAAAACAGCACGCTTATTATCCTGCAACGCACCGGAAAGAATTTCACTCGCACTAGCACTTCCCTTGTCTACTAAAACTACTAATGGTTTTTCCGTGAGCGATCGCCCGCTTGCTGCTTCTTTCTCTACAACTCCCTTGCGGTCAACGGTGGAAACAATCGTACCATCCTTGAGCCACATCCGGGCAATTTCGATACTAGAGAATAATAAACCGCCTGGGTTATTACGTAAATCTAGAACATACCCATCAACGTTTTTCTTCTCCAAATTTGTAATAGCATCGCGCATTTCCTTAGAAGCATTAGCGCTAAACTGCTTGAGACGAATATAGCCAGTTTTACCCGCAGGAGTTTGTTTTACCGAGTAATCGACCGGATGAATTTCGATTTTTGCTCTGGTTATTAAATAATCTCTTGGCTTTTCTCCGCTACGAGAAATAGTTAGCTTAACCTGACTTCCGGGTTCCCCTCGAATTAAAGTTACAGCTTCACTAGTATCCATTCCCTCGGTACTTTTGCCATTAATTTTAGTAATGACATCTTTCGCCAAGATACCGGCTTTAAATGCTGGGGTATCTTCCAATGGGGCAATGACGGTTAACTTTTTAGTTTCCTCATCAAGACCAATAGTGATACCAACACCAGTTAGTTCTCCAGAGGTATCCACCTGCATATTCTTGAACTCTTTGGGGTCCATAAAGCGGGTGTAGGGGTCATTCAGCTTTTTAAGCATTTCCCGGATGGATTTGTAGGCTTGTTCCTTGTCAGTGTATTTTTTATCCAAATACTCTTTACGAACGGCCTGCCAATCTACCTGGTTAAAAGTACCATCTACGTATTGGCGGTAAATAATCTGCCAAACTTCATCTACGATCTCTTTAGGACTTTCTTTAAATAAGGCTTGTCCTTGTGGAAGGTTTACAAGTCCTGCGACGGCAATCGTTGAAAGCGTCACGGCTGTAGCACCTAAAACAAGTCCACTTCTTCTAATCACCATATTACAGCTGTGCCAGACTGAATTTACATAGTCAGTATGCTCAATCTAACACAGCCTAACACTGTACAGACCGAGCATAATTTGTTATTTCGGTAAATTTTTCCATTAATCCGGCTAGCTTTGCGGGGTAGCACAAAACTAGCAAGATTTTTTCCGTAAAAAGTTGTTGTTTGTTTAATCTGGTTCTACCCAACGTTCATCTGCTTTGATCAAGTTTATCAATTCCTCCACACCTTTATCTTCTGTCACCTTCTTAATTTCTTCTCTACCCCTGTAAAGCGAGATAAATCCGGGAGTTTTACCAACATAGCCGTAATCAGCGTCGGCCATTTCTCCGGGGCCATTAACAATGCAGCCCATAACAGCAATATCCAATCCGGTGAGGTGACTGGTTGCTTCACGGACTTTGTGCAGCACCTCTTCTAAATTAAACAAAGTACGACCGCAGGAAGGACAAGCCACGTATTCCACCATCGTCTTCCGCAATCCCAAAGCTTGTAAAATACTGTAACAAACTGGAATTTCTTTTTCCGGAGCTTCCGTCAAAGAAACGCGAATTGTATCGCCAATACCATCGGCTAACAAGGTACCAATTCCGGCAGTAGACTTAATCCGCCCGTATTCGCCGTCTCCAGCTTCCGTAACACCTAGATGCAGGGGATAATCCATACCTTCATCATCCATGCGCTTCGCCATCAACCGATAAGCAGCCAACATTACCGGCACTCGCGAAGCCTTCAGTGAAATTACGATATTATGAAAATCTAAAGATTCACAAATACGAATAAATTCCAGCGCCGACTCCACCATTCCTTCGGGAGTATCGCCGTAAGTAAACAGCATACGTTCGGCAAGGGAACCGTGATTTACCCCGATTCGCATTGCTTTCCCTTGATCGCGTAAAGAAATTACCAAAGGTTTAAGAGTATCGGCAATTTTATCGCCAATTTCGTCAAATTCAGCCTTAGTATATTCAGTTCGATTAGAGTCTGGTTTTTCAAAAACGTACAGCCCCGGATTAATCCGTACCTTTTCAATATGCTTGGCAACCTCCAAAGCAATTTTCATCCCATTGTGATGTACGTCGGCAACAATAGGCACATCCTGGTAAGTTTGCTTTAACTTTTGTTTAATTTCCGATAAAGCTCTAGCATGAGCCATACTCGGTACGGTAACTCTGACAATTTCGCAGCCGATTTCATGCAAGCGACGAATACCGGCCACGGAACCGGCGATATCCAAAGTATCCTCATTAATCATCGACTGCACTACCACGGGGTACCCTCCCCCAATGGTGATATCGCCGACTCTTACAGGACGAGTTTTGCGCCGCTTGATGGTAGTTTCAAAAGCGGCAGGGGCCGTAGATGAGCTATTATTAGTTGCTGTTGGTGTTGGCAGGGTTTGCATAACCTGTTTCAGTAAAATTCTGTAGCGAAGATATCAAATTTTCAAACATTCTGTTTTTCAGATTGCCATAATTTAAGCGGTTTAGATGTTAATTTTCGTAGGAATTAAGCTAATTATTAGAATAAAGCAGCTTTATGATTGCACGCAAATAGGTAATTATCTAGATAGAAGCAATACAATAACCGTTTTGGGAAAATAATTGTAATTATTTGGCGGATGTAGTTACCTGGCGAATATAATTCGCGGCTACACAGGCAAAGTCCACCTGCGTGGACTAATTTGTAGGTTGGGTTGAGGAATGAAGCCCAACAAAAAATCTTGGTTGATACTCACATTTTGCACTATTCTCAACAAGCATTTGAAACAAGAGCAAGAAACCGAGTTTCTTAGGGATTAACAAGGATGGTGCAAAAAGTCAGTTTTATTCAACCTACGAACTGAAAATTGAAAACAAGTAAAATTAGAATAATCACAGTAAGCGAGGTTTTGATGTGCCGAAAATCACTTTAGAAGTATCAGAAGAACTTTCTCAACAATTAGCAACTTTAAGCTTACAGAAATATGACAGATTTTGGCTACATTTATTTAATTCATGCTGTAGGAACTAATAGATACAAAATTGGTAAAACTATTAGGGATGTTGAAATTAGATATAAAGAACTCAATAGTAAACAATCTCCATATCCATTGAAATGTATGGGTTACATAGAGACTCATAACCTTAGAGAAGTAGAAAAAATCCTACACGATACTTTTAAAGATAGTAGAGTACACGGAGAATGGTTTTGTTTTGATAAAAAGGATATCCGCATGGTAGAAGCAGCTATTTATAACCAAGCGCACAAGCCAGAAATACCCTTACACCCTCACTATGAATATGATATTTATGACTTTCATCAACCGATCTTACTTACTTTAAAACCAATAGATGAAGCTTATTATTTTGACACTGGTGAAATTGTAGAACTTGATAGTTGAAATACTAAACTGGCATATTAAAAAGAATTATATTCTCCGTCGGATGACGATACAAACGAGCAAGGCATCACCAAAATTTTAATAATGGAGCCGCACTTTCCCCGTACACACCTTATAAAAGCTTGATAATGGTGCCGTACACACCCTACAAAACTCTATCAACACTCATATCATTAATACAATGTCAACCACAAAAAATAACAAAAATGAATACCCAACTCCCCATTCCCTCACATTTCAACCCCGCAAAAGTTAGCGAAATCTGGCGAGTACCTTATCAACAACGCTCCATCGATGCCGAAGAATGGGCAAAGCAACACAACATCAAACCAGCATCTGAAGATAAAAGCCGCGTTTGTCTGCTATTAATCGATGTTCAAAACACTTTTTGTATTCCCGATTTTGAATTATTTGTGGGTGGAAAGTCGGGAAAAGGTGCGATCGCCGATAATGTGCGTTTGTGTGAATTTATTTATCGTAACTTGGGTGAAATTACCACAATCATAGCCACGATGGATACTCACACCGCAATGCAAATTTTCCATCCGGTGTTTTGGGTAAATTCCGCAGGGGAACATCCGATTCCTTCGGCTACTAATATTGTTCCAAATGATATTGATAATGGCAATTGGCAGGTTAATCGGGCAGTTAGTTACAGTTTGGGGTACGACTACGAATTTTTAGAAAAATACGCTTACCATTACGTCAAGAAACTCACCGACAACGGTAAATATCCCCTCACGGTTTGGTCATATCATTCTATGTTGGGTGGAATTGGCCATGCTTTGGTTTCTTCGGTAGAGGAAGCAATATTTTTTCACTCCATCGCTCGCAATTCTCAAGCGCAATTTGAAATTAAGGGAAATAATCCTTTAACTGAAAATTATTCGGTATTAAGTCCAGAAGTATTACAAAGTTTTGATAATTCTCCTATTGCAGAAAAAAATACCCGTTTAATCAAACAGCTTCTAGAATTTGATAAAATCATCATTGCCGGACAAGCAAAAAGTCACTGCGTAGCTTGGACAATCGACGATTTATTAACAGATATTAAGAAAATAGATATTAACCTTGCCAAAAAAGTTTATCTCCTTGAAGACTGCACCTCCCCAGTGGTAGTACCCGGAGTTGTTGATTACACCGAACAAGCAGATGCCGCATTTAAAAGATTTGCTTTATCGGGAATGAGAACAGTGAACAGTGAACAGTGAGCAGTGAGCAGCTAGGAGTTAGGAATTATTAAATATCAAATATCAAATTAGCCCACGGAGGTGGGCTTTGTTTGTGTAGCCCCAGACTTCTAGTCTGAGGGAATTGGGAGTTAGGAATCAAAAATGTCAAATGTTGGGTTACGGCTGTTTATTTATAGTCAAAACCATGATTCTCGGATGCACCTAACCCAACCTACGGAATATTCTTCCCCCTCTCTCCCAATTCCCAATTACTTCAAATACTCCCAAGGATCTTTCGCTACCCAACCTAAAGAAGAACTGGAACGTATTTCAAAATGAAGGTGGGGTTTTTTCAATGTTGGTGTTCCGGTACTTCCTACTGTTCCGATTAAATCGCCTTTGTTTACTTCCTCTCCAGCGCTAATTTTGATATCCTCAAGGTGGGCATAGCGGCTTTGCATTCCGTTGCTGTGATTGATAATTACTAAGTTGCCGTAAGAACCTTGTTCTTGGGCTAATACTACTATTCCTTCACCAATTGCCTGTACGGAGGTTCCTGGTTGTGCTGACAAGTCAATTCCGCTATGGAAGAACACCTCACCATTATCTGGATTTATTTGCCACCCATAAGGAAAAGCTACAGCAGTATTTTCTGCTAAGGGATATCCGTTTAATTTATTAGAATTGGAAATAGTTTCGAGAACATTTGGTTCCGTCGATGCAGCTTGGGTTGAATTTTGCGATTTCTTTAATTGCGGAACAAAAACGACTTCAGGATTTTCTTGACAACCATTGACTTCAAAAAGCGCATCGGCACGAATAGAGTGTTGTGCTGCAATTTGCTTTAAAGTTTGTCCCCTGCCTACTTTAACGACAATTCCATCGTAAGGAGGAATAATTATTTCTTTACCTACAGTAACTTTACCGTTACGTATTGCAGGATTCATGCGGATAATGGTTTCAGGAGTAACGTTATAGCTTTGTGCTATGGCTTTTAAACTTTCTTCTGGTGCTACTTGATGGCGCACGAAACGTTCTAAAGCCGGTTCTGGACAATTTCTTTGTTTAGACTGCGCCCAAGCAGAATTGGGAAATGTAGATAAGCTAAGTATACCGGCTAAACCGCAAAACAAGACTGAACAATAACGAAAGCTCATGTATATAAAAAAATGATAAGTTTATATATAGATTATTTTAAAGATTAAGTACCGTGTATTCGTCGTATGAATTTTAGATTTTAGAATTTTCGTCAATCTAAAATCTTCGGTTCTGTGGATTTATTCAATAGGGTTAATCCAAAATCTAAAATGGGTTGGTTCTTATAAATTTTATTATTCAAGGGTAAGTATTTTAATACCTTTGTTGTCAAACTTATCTCTCAACTAGTCTCTTTGTTGACTAAAATTATAAAATCGCATCTGCATTGCTGTCCTTAAGCGTATGGTTATGAAGTTATCTGTAAAGCAATTGGCTGTTTCCCTTTCTTTAGTGGCAATTGGTGGTGGTGCAGGATTATTAGGAAGTCGCTTCCTGCCACAAAGTCGTTCTTACAATCAGTTTAAAAATGTTACAGTATCTTTGCCCCCGGAAACTGCTATTAACCGTCCACTGGGAACTTCTACTGCCGGAAATGGAGGCGGTGAAATGAATTTTATTGCTAACGCAGTACAAAAAACTGGATCTGCGGTAGTACGAATTAATGCTACTCGTAAAGTGGCTAATCCAATCTCAAAAGCATTAAAAAATCCTCTCTTACGTCGATTTTTTGGAGAGGATGAGCAACCGTTTCCTCAAGAAAGAATTGAACGGGGTACGGGTTCGGGTTTTATATTAAGCGATGATGGAAAGCTGTTGACCAATGCTCACGTAGTATCAGATACAGATACCGTGCAGGTAACTCTTAAGGATGGTCGGACTTTTGAAGGTAAGGTGGTTGGTGTTGACAAAATCACCGATGTAGCTGTTGTTAAGATCCCCGCTTCAAAATTACCTAATGTCAAATTAGGAAGCTCGCGTAATTTGATTCCTGGGCAATGGGCGATCGCCATTGGTAATCCTTTGGGTTTAGATAATACCGTCACAATTGGAATTATCAGCGCCACCGATAGAACCAGCGCTCAGGTAGGTGTTCCAGACAAGCGAGTCAGCTTTATTCAAACTGACGCTGCGATCAATCCCGGTAATTCTGGTGGCCCTTTATTAAATTCCCAAGGTGAAGTGATTGGGGTAAATACGGCAATTCGCGCCGATGCTCAAGGTTTAGGTTTTGCGATACCGATCGAAACTGCTGCTCGTATCGCCGATGAATTATTTACTAAAGGAGAAGTTCAGCATCCTTTCCTTGGTATTGAAATGGTGGATTTGACTCCTAGTAAGACAAAGCAGCTCAGTCAAGAAACATCCTTTGAACTAAAAGAAGAAACTGGCATTTTAGTAAGAAGAGTTACAGATGATTCCCCCGCAAAAGAAGCCGGATTGCGCCCTGGGGACATTATTGAAAAAGTTAACAAACAACCCGTCAAATCTTCCGCACAGGTACAAAAATTCGTGGAATCTTCAACGGTAGGAGATACTCTGCAAATTCAAGTTAAACGAGAAGGCAAACTTCAAACATTTAAAGTTCAATCTGGAGCTTATCCCCATAAGTAACAGAGAATTTGGAAAGTGTTGAAAGTTTTGAAATAACAAGTTTTCAACTTTACCGAAAAATGAGGGTAAGGCAGCCCCGTCCTTTAGTACTTCTTTTTATTTGATCAACCCACCTTATACTCATAATATAGTATAAGTAGGAGGTTTAATATGTTAGTTTTTGAGTTCAAAGCATACGGGAAAAACAATCAGTTCCAAGCAGTAAGCGAAGCGATTCGTACCGCTCAATTTGTTCGTAATCGTTGTATTCGACTATGGATGGACAATAAAGGGACGGGTAAAAACGATTTGCAGAAATACTGTGCGGTTCTCGCTAAACAGTTTTCCTTTGCTTCTGAACTTAATTCAATGGCTAGACAATCTTCTGCAGAAAGAGCGTGGTCATCTATAAATCATTTTTATGAAAATTGCAAGAAAGGAGTAGCGGGTAAGAACGGATTTCCAAAGTTTCAAAAAAATTGCCGTTCTGTTGAATATAAAACGTCGGGCTGGAAGTTAGCTGACAACCGTAAATCAATAACTTTCTCAGATAAAAAAGGCATAGGTCGATTAAAACTTAAAGGTACTCGCGACCTACATTTTTTTCAAGTCAATCAAATTAAAAGAGTTCGATTAGTAAAGCGTGCGGACGGTGTTTATGTTCAGTTTTGTATTGATTCAGAGCGTCGGGAAAATATCACGCCAACTAAAGAAACAATAGGATTAGATGTTGGACTAAAAGAATACTACACCGATTCAAACGGGAGTGTTGTTAAAAATCCAAAATTTTTGCGTAAAGGAGAAAAAGTTCTTAAACGCGCTCAACGTCGTGTTTCTAAAAAAGTAAAAGGCTCAAAAAATAGAAATAAAGCGAAACATATTTTAGGTAAACGCCACCTCAGAATAAGTAGGCAACGTAAAGACCATGCTGTGAAGTTAGCACGGTGCGTAGTTCAGTCTAACGACTTGATAGCTTATGAAGATTTGAGAATAAAAAATATGGTAAAAAATCACTGTTTAGCCAAATCTATTAATGACGCATCCTGGTATCAGTTCCGTGTGTGGGTTGAATATTTTGGAAAAGTATTTCAACGTGTAACGGTTGCGGTTAATCCTCAATACACCAGCCAAAATTGTTCTAGTTGTGGAGAGGTTGTCAAGAAAACACTTTCTACTAGAACTCATGCTTGTAAATGTGGGTGCGTATTAGACAGAGACGAAAATGCAGCTATTAATATTTTGCATCGTGGACTTAGTACGGTAGGGCATACCGGAACTACTGCGCTCGACGTAGAAAACGCTTGGGGAAATGAAACCTCTATTCAATAAGAGCGCAAGTTTGATTGAACAAGTATCGTCGCAGAACCAAGAATCCTCGTACCTTTAGGTCGAGGAGTGTCAATTAACATCTGCTACTTTCAATTTAGATAAACAGTTAAGAGTTAAGAGTTAGTTAACAATCGGCGGTTTCGGGCTATTACTACTTATGGTAATAACCGGGGAGCCGTAAATCGATTGATAACGCTCATAACTCATAACTAATGCATAATTATTTACTAGTTAAATCATCTAAATTCATCCGTTGTTCCATTTGGCGCAGGAAATACCCCGTCATCATTGCGGAAGCTAAAAGTCCAGCAAGATTATCCCTGTCTGTTGTCACCTGCACGTTAAAGTTTGCTGGGGGTAACATTCCTACAAGCCCTTGGACGTTTTGCGAAATGATTTGTTTAATTTCGGGGCTAACAGACTGGGCTACCCGTGCTAAAACCTCGGGAGGTTGATGTTCAAGATATTTGAGCAACTGATTGGGATCTTCCTCAATGTTGTCAAAAATATTTTGATTCGGGTGTTGGTCGAAATTGTCGTTCAAAAAGTCTGGATCAAACACCATTGGCAATTATTTTCGCTTTTGTTGCTAATTCTACTGTAAACCATACTAAGAGTATGAGGCACCTTGACGAGGCCCAAATAATGCGGTAAGTGCAATTTTTATCGAGCTTTTAGCTTTTAGCTTTTAACTTTTAGCTATTTATTCCAATTTATTTACAGGTATGCCTTTATTTTCACCTGCAATAGCTATCCGCCGTGCTGTTATACTCGCTGCAAGGTTTAATTCGATTGCGCCTCATACTAGCTATAGGTCAAATTTTACCCTTCTAAGCGCTTTCTGCCGCTTGGGTAGCTACCGGGTGTAATTCGAGTTCGAGTTGTTGTTGCTGCTTAAAATTAGAAAAAGGTTGAGGTAATTTATCTATTTGAAAATATTGATGAAATTTTGGGGTAACTTGCACAAGAAAAGAGCGAGAATCGCCGCTACGTTTTTTGCGAACAAAACCTTGTTCCACCAACTCAGGAACGTGTTGATAAGCTCCCGAACCGCGTAAATTGATTAAATCGCTTTGCAGCATCGGACTATTAAGAGCAATCGCAGCCAAAGTGCGTAACGCTCCCACGCCCAATTCCACCGGAATCAGCGTTTGTACCAAGTCGTGAAAATCCGATCGCAATTGCAAACTGTAACCTTGGGGAGTCTCCACAACTTCCAAAGCACTATCTCGACGAGCATATTCATCAACTAGCTTAATTATTCCTTCCTCCACCGTGGCGCGATCGCACTTTGCACAGTCAGCTATTTCCCCAATCGACATGGGTTTGCCCTTCAAATACAAAATCGCTTCAATCTTTGATGCCGCTACAATCATCGGTTATCAATCCACATTCAAGAGTTTATCGCAACGGACAATGCACAACTCAAGAAAATACACTACAAGCAAGTTGGCACGGATAGTACCATTTTATTAATTTAATGTCAAATTTTAATTTGGAATAGGGAACAGTTAGGAGTTAGGAGTTAAGAGTTAGGAGTTAGGAGTTATCTACTCCCTCTCCCTTCAATTACCTATTACCTATTACCAATGCCCCATGCCCAATTCCCAATTCCCTACTTTCTACTTTTCAGAATAAACTCGGCGATCGCTAAATCCTGTGGAGTGGTAATTTTTAAATTAGTTTCTTCCCCTGGGACTATTAATACTTCTATACCGCATTTTTCAAATAAGGCAGCATCATCTGTGACCTCCCAAGCTTTGCGAACGGCTTCTTGATGGCACTGCTTTAATAGTTTGACATCAAATCCTTGAGGGGTTTGTGCTGCCCATAATAGCCGTCGGTCGGGTGTCGATTGAATTATGTTATTTTCATTTACAACTTTAATTGTGTCCTTAACTGGTATCGCGGCAATCAAACCGTTAGTATTACCCAAAGTTTCGGCACAAGAGTTAAATAAATTTGGCGTGGCGAGACATCTTGCTCCATCGTGAATTAATACTTGCTCTGCTTGAGCTGGCAATGCCCGCAGACCATTGTAAACCGATTCTTGACGAGTCGAACCACCATTTATTAATTCGACTGGCTTATCCAACTTCATCTCGCTCAAAATGTTCTCAAAATCTGGGCGATCGTCTGGCTGAGAAATGATTCCAATCCAATCGATCTGCTCGGCTGCCGTAGCAGCTCTTATTGTCCAGCTAATAATTGATTGAGCGAGCAAATTCAACAGGAGTTTATTGCGATCGCTCCCCATTCTTCTGCCGCTTCCCGCTGCGGGAATTAGTAAGTACACTTCAATGAATCCTCGATCTTGTATTAATAACCTTTCTTTATCACACCGTGGGGGAGATGGGGATGGGGAGACAAGGGGACAAGGGGACAAGGGGAAAGATAACTACCTACTTCCTACTTCCTACTTCCTACTCCTAACTTCTAACTCTTCAATCCAAAATCTAAAATCCTATACCCTATGCCCTATGCCCCATGCCCAATTCTCTTTTAAATACGAATTGTCCTCTCATCTTCCCCTAAAATAAATAGCCAGTTACCGTAAATAAATAATATGCGAATAGTAGCCCTTGTCCCTGGTGGAATAGGCGAACAAATTCTATTTTTTCCGACCTTGGACAATCTTAAGCGGAAATACAATACATCTACAATTGATGTAGTGTGCGAACCTTCCTCAAAGGCTGCTTACCGGGTGAGTAAGTCTGTCTCGGAAGTGAAGGTTTTTGATTTTAAAGATCGTAACAGTATGGCTGATTGGGGTAACTTAATCGGTACGATTCGCGATCGCGAATATGATGTTGCAATTACCTCGTCACAAAGTTGGTACACTTGTTTGCTACTGTGGCTAACTGGTATAGGTACGCGGGTTGGTTTCAAGGGAAATGGTTCTATGTTTCTTAATCGCGTAGTACCTCGGAATGAAGAACAATACGCCGCTTATATGTACAGCGATTTGCTCCAAGGGCTGGGAATCAATTCTACCAATCCAGAGCTAGCACTCAATGTACCAAAACCAGATATTGACTGGGCATCTTCCGAACAATTGCGTTTGGGAGTTAATGATACGGGCTATATTTTGGTTTACGGTGGTGGTGATGTCGATACTTCCTATCCCGTGAAAAAATGGCTATCTGCGATCAAAGATTTTAGAGAAAAGCAGCCAGATATGCCGGTAGTGGTTATCTCTCAACCAGATAATCAAGATTTGATGCGTACTCTTTCTGAAGCAATACCAGATATCAAGGAAACTTTTCCCGACAATATTGGTAAACTCGCTGCAATTATCGCCGGGGCTAATTTAATGCTGTGTACTAATAGTGCGCCGATGCAACTTGCCGTCTTCTTGCAAACCTACACTATCGCTTTATTCGGTTTAGCCCAACCTTCTAAATTATTACCTAAAAGTGATAAGTTTATTGCCATAAAATCTCCTACCGGCTTGATGGCAGATATTCCACCAGCAACGGTTTTAGAAAAAGTTTGGCAAGGCTAAATAGAAAATTTCGATAATTACAGAGCAACAGAAAGAAAAATTTCATCTAACTTACAGCACTGGGTATCAAAAAACATACCTAGTGCCATCTTTTTATAAAATGTTACTTATAAGTAAAAAATATTTTAACAAGAAAATTATTCTCGGACAACTATTAAATTTGTTACTTAGAATACAAAATGTTCCAATCGATTAATCAAATAGTTTTATTTGCTAACGAAGTATTTTCAAATAGTTTTTTATCACCATTATTCGATACAAAATATAATTAATTTTTTTTAACCTCCAGGTAAAATCTTAATTAAAATTGATACAATAACTGCTCTTAGGCTGCGATAAAATTATGTTTCATTGATTACATAATTTTGTTGTTTGTATTGATGAATACAATTATATTTTTCTTTGAAAAAAAACTTTATGAGTAGAAGTAATGAGATTTTGATAAACAGGTTAAAAAAAACAAAGTTAGTGCGTTTTAACACCAAAATGTATCAAACGTAAATTTCCGAAAAAGCTCCATAATCCTTGTTGCCAAAGCATTGTCATCTTTTAAGGGGTTGAACCCCTCAATATAAAAAGAGAAGTATCTATTAAGCTATAAAACTTAGTCCAAAGTTTGCTTGAGGATTATGCACTTTTTATTCTTAAGGATAAAAGTTAGGTAGATTTTAGTTCTAATTGTCGAACAAAATACATCTAATTGCGATATGTCATATAGCTAACAAAGTATTTTTTTATTTTTCGTCTAGAAGCCGCTTAATATCGAAGTCGATCGGCTTTTAGAAAGAAAATAATTTTTTTTAGTCATAATGTTAGTTTCATATCATTTTTGGGAATGATAAATTATAAGCCTAAAAAAGTGTTATGCATCTTACCGTTCTATTTAAGTCATCACGAGTAGTGCATCGTCGCCATAACACGGATGATTTGATTATTCAAGTTAGCAATAATGGAAAAACTTAATCCTTTTACACCCAACTATTGCATTCAACTTGTCATATTTAAACTCAGTACTTAGAACAAAAAGGCTTTTCAATTTAACAGCCCGTTTGAAGTTTTGTAACTTTATTGGTCAACATAATCAATGTTGTTGATGTGAAATGTTTATTGTTAGTAATCAATGCCAAAAAAACTTCTAGATTTAAGCCTAAAGTGGTGAATTGATACAAATACTCTTCCTTGTGAAAGATGTACTTATAGAGATAAAAGCGATAAATTCTTTTTCATGAACTTCAATCTAGCTGTTAAGTAGGTCAAATCACCTTTGTAAATGATTAACTAAATATAAGGAAAGAAATAATGGCGATTCGGTTACATAGTTTAGTTATCACTAAAAAACGTTACATCCAGGTAGAGACTCAACCCCATCATCTGACTGGTATTTATAAAAAAATCATGTTTGATTCTCGGAATATACCGTTATGGCAATTTCGCGATACAGAAAGCGCATATTATGAAAATGAAGAAGACGGAACTCTTACATTTTATCAAGCTGTAAGTACCGATACAGCAAGCGCTGGGATTTGGACTTATATGGTATATAACTGTCCCGAAGGTGCAGAAAATGTATTTACTGACTCTGAATTCAATACAAGCATTCAAACTTTAAAAGAACTGTTTGCTGGTAAGAAAATAGAGACATCAGCTTCAGATATTTATGAATATTTACAATATAGATATAGCGACAGTGATTGTTTAGATATAGAGCTGACCTATAGTTGGAATAAATTAGTTGGATGTAAAATAGCAGATGTTTTGTTTGAAGAATACAAAGCATTTAAATCAACATCTGTATTTGCAGAAGGTGCGGGGAAGCGTTACGCGCAGACAATTTTAAATGAATTTATCAAAGCCGGTGAAGAAATTATCGAAAATGGCGGCAATATAGAAGACTTTGAATCAGCCCAATACGATATTTTAAATAAAAATAGTATCGATGAAATGGCTAAACTGATTATTGAATATAACGACTATCGTATATGGCAATCAGCTTTACCAACCAAATCAAAAGCCGTTGAATATGCTTTTAACACGGCATTAAGTCTGATTTCGCGCATTCAACAAGATTAATATAGTGTTTTAAATCCAAATTATAAGAATTAAAGATAGGCAGAAACCCGGTTTAAAAAAAAACCGGGTTTTTATTAATTAGGGTATAGGAAGGAGGAGGGAGTAGGGAGTAGGAAGTAGGGAGTAGGGAGTAGAGATAAAAGTAAGAATTACAGCGTTTTTACCTGATATTTTAGGTTTGCTTACTGCTGAAAAACTATTAATTCAAAATTATCGTCACTATTGCTTATTCCTCTTCCCTGTTGCCCATTCCCTGTTGCCTACTCCCTTCTTCAATTACAGCATTGCAAATAACTCATCATCCAAGTCATAACCGAGCAATTTCGCCATTGACTTGATTCTAGATTGACTGGGAATGTTGTATTTTTCCAGCCAATCTTTTAAAAGAAAAGTTTTTTGCATCAGAAAAATTTCTAAAGCTTCGGGATTATACTGAATACCTTCTTTAGAACTAAACTGATGTGGAACTAACATTGCAGCATAACGAACAAATTCCCCAGATTGCCAATCCAGTAAAAATGGCAGCCACGGGTATTTTGCATCCAAACGAATAAACCATAATCGTACTTCTGGAATTTCCGAAAGTTCCCGTGGGTCTCCCGCTTCTAATTCGTATTGAATATCTAAACTTAGCTGCTGCTCGTTCGATGCGATATTATCCTCAGCAAGAATTTTATCAATTGCCGTTGTCGCAGGTGACAAATCCAAACTGTTAATAGAGCTATTAGGAATTGCGATAGTGAAAGTCATTGCCGTCTTATTGAGCTACGACATTTTACACTAACACCAAATAGGATTTTGGATTGAGAGTTACTCCTGTCTGGTTAGGAGATTACCTAATTTAATTAGAGGGGGGAGAGGGGGAAGAGGGGGAGAGGAAAAGAAATTTTTATAAGTAATCGCAGCTATCGGGAAGGGAGTTAGGAGTTGAGAGTTAGGAATTTTATTTCTTCCCAACTACCAATTACCAACTACCAATTACCAATTCCCAATTCCCAATTCCCAATTCCCAATTCCCTTTACTTCAAATTAACTCAACCACTTATGATACAAGGCACTATCGGCACCGATGGCAAATATATCGATGCGGCTTTGTCCCCAGGATACGGCTGCGGGTGCGGAAAGTGATGCTCCACCGAGGTTTTCCCATTCACCCCAAACCGAACCATTGCATACTTTGCGGTATACGGCGTTATCATTACCGACTGCAAATACATCAAGGCGATCGCCATAAGAGGAAGTGACTGCGGGGGAGTATGCCCACGTACCACCTAAGCTTTCCCAATTGCTGCTCCAAGTACCATTCCAAGTCTTGCGATATATAGCGCGATCGCAACCTCTTATAAATACGTCAACGGAATTCTCGCTGGTAGAAACTGCTGCGGGGGCACCTAAACTTATACCACCCAAAGATAACCATTCACTCCAACAACTTCCATCCCAGAATTTGTGCCAAACGGCATTGTCAGCAGCAACGCTAAATAAATCTAATCGGCTACCCCAAGCGGCGGCAGCAACACCGTGCTTGCATACACCACCCAAATCTTCCCATTCACCCCAAGTCTTACCGTCCCAACATTTACGCTGTAATGTTCTTGCTTGGGAAATAATAAATAGATCGATGTTTCCTTGGTCACGCGCTAATACCGCAGGACTACCTAAACTAAAACCTTCTATTTTCTCCCACTCGCCGGGATTTTGATCTTCGTGCCAAGATTTACGATAAATAGCGCTGTCACCACCAACGATAAAGGCATCAAGTTTATTTTCTCCAGAAGAAACTACCGCAGGTGCATAAAAACTGTTGCCTCCCCAGCTTTCCCATTCGTGCCATTTTGGCTGTTGCGGTAAAAGCTGATCGAAGGCTGCTTTTGCTTGAATAATTCCAGCACCGGAATGATGGTCAAATCCGGGTTCGCCGATGTTTTTCGCGGTATTTTTGAGTAAATCTTTGGCTTCTTGCTGATTTAAGTCAGATTTAGCCTGTTTAAGCAAGGCTACTACACCAGCAGCAATCGGACAAGCCGCAGAGGTGCCGTTATCGCTGGCAAAATAACCCTTGAAATGACTCACCGAGCAAAAATCTGGTTTGTTGGGATCTAAAGATGCTGGCCCCTGACTGCTATAACCAATAAACTGCTCTTCTTTATTAACTGCACCAACAGTCATTACTAAAGGATGTCCGTTTGCACCCCAGATGCTCTTACCGGAACCAAAATCAGTTCCGCATCTTTGGCTCGGACAACTTCCACCACAATTACCCGCAGCAAACAAGACTAAAATACCTTGTTCGATCGCTTCAACAACTTTCCGGGTAAAAGGATGTTCGGGATTATTGGCGTAAAATTCGTCCCAGCTTTCTTGATAAATTCCCCAACTGTTGGTGAGAATTTGTGGGGTACCGTCGGTTTGATACTGCTTAATTGCCCAATCGAATACTTTTAAAGCATTGGAAACCGCATCACCACCAGCAATCCGACAATCGTAGAGTTTAGCTGCGGGAGCCATTCCCAATACATCGGTAGCCGACATATTACCGTGTTCTCCCCACTCTTTGGCAGTAGTTCCCCAATCGGATGCGGGGCCACCAATAACGTTTTTGACACGACGAATGGTTTCTGAGGGGCCACAATCGCGGCCTTCAGCAGTGATTCCACCATCGACAACACCAACTACAATACCTTCTCCTTTAAAACCAGCCGCCCAAATTTGATCTGCACCAAAATATTTGGCGACATCAGCCATAGTTCCCTTGGCTGTGGTTGGGGAGCAGTCGCAGGTACCGATAGGGCAATCTTGCGCCCCCTCCATCGGTGCAACTAAATCTTTTTCTTTTTCTAATAGCGGAATGTCGAAGGGTGCAATGGGAGTGTCTTTATAAACTTTGACTACATTAGATTGTGATTCTAATTCTTGAATATCGCTTTCTTCTATCACCCCACGCACGATAACGGTTTGCTCGTTATTAGCTTGTAAACTTGATACTTGCTCGCTACTAGGATTAACGGTTATCGGTTCGTAGCTGGCATCAAATCTGAAACTACCTGCATTAATTTGTGCGGCAGTTCTAGATGCAGCCAATACACCTTGATTATTCGGTACGCGCAGTTCAACTAAAACCTTCTGCATATGTCCGTAAGATGAAGAAGCATCCATATCAGTGCTAGGCATTTGCCGAGGTGCGGATGGCGAGTTCATATCTAAGATCGGCATTTTCCGAGGAGAAGCATTAAAACCATTATTTATGCTCGGAGTTCCATTTGAATTACTCTGCATTTTTATTACCCTGTTGATCCGGTTAATTGAAATTACGGTTATTAACTGGTTTGTCAATCTCAGTAAATACCGTTTAGTAGATGTGCTTAACTCTTAGAAATACTTAGAAAAATCGTAATTTTTTAAGCTTCTTTTCTGACATTATGTAAATACACCATAGTAAATGAGAATAAGTAAATACACCCAATTACAATTTTCCAGGTATTCGATTTAAGTAAATACCACAGTTATTTTGCTTTTAAATTGCGATCGTTATCTTTGTTATTTTTTGTGAATGTAAAAAATAGAGGCGATTACTGATAAAATTATAAGTCTCTAATTAATTACACTTACTAGTACCGCTTGGCGGAAATAAGAAGTAAGAAGTAAGAAGTAAGAAGTTTGATTTTCTAAGCTTTTCAGCCATTTTTAATGGTTGCCTTATTTAAGCCGTGGTGTACTAGTAACTAAGTAGATCGGCGTAGCCAAATCATAATTAGGAATAGGGAACGGGGAACAGAAAAAGAAAACGGTATTAATTCTTTTTAATTTTTTCCCCTTCTTAGTTGCCTATTCTCCCTTTACGATTACTTAAATTAAAGCCGTGCAATACCAAATAAAGCCGCT
This sequence comes from Calothrix sp. CCY 0018, assembly GCF_963920925.1. Taxonomy (NCBI): domain Bacteria; kingdom Bacillati; phylum Cyanobacteriota; class Cyanophyceae; order Nostocales; family Calotrichaceae; genus Calothrix; species Calothrix sp. CCY 0018. Next base: position 56,028 of record NZ_CAWUDI010000048.1, read on the forward strand.
AAGTAGACGTTTGCAGTGATTTTAAGCTAAAGTGGTAATGAGTTTATTTTAGATTAACTGGTGAAAAACTAGACTTTTGCGAGACTGACAAAGTTTCTCCTATCAATCTGCATCCTTATATAAAGCAGGAAAATGTAAGTCAAGGATAATTTTGGTGGTTACTTTGATTTTTGCATCTATGAAACAAAAAATAAACTTTGATAGTTAAAAATACTGATATGCAAAAACAAACATTATCTACAAACCCAATTCGTTCCTTAGAAGACGCATTAGAAAGATGTCAAACCCAAGGTATGCGGGTTAGTCGTCAGCGTCGTTACATTTTAGAGTTATTGTGGAAAGCCAACGAACATCTTTCAGCTCGTGAAATTTACGATAAGCTGAATTTAGAAGGTAAGGAAATTGGACATACATCTGTTTACCAGAATTTAGAAGCGCTATCAAGTGGCGGTATTATTGAATGTATCGAACGCTGCGACGGGCGTTTATACGGAAATATCAGCGATTCTCACAGTCATGTCAATTGTTTGGATACAAATCAAATTTTAGATGTTCATTTGGAATTACCTGAAGAAGTGCTTCGTTATGTAGAAGAGAAGACGGGAGTTAAGATAACCGATTACAGCGTTAACTTCTATGGGTATCGTGAATCGCAGGATTGATATCGTTTTTGGGTGGAATTGTGTAGAAACGGGATATTTTACATATGGAGACGCGATACCCTTGCGTCTCTACATTTTTGGGATTGGGTTTTTTACGTTAATTTAAACTTTTTTCGTACACCATTGGAAACACCGCCTTGGAATAAATTCCTGGGCTTCACAAACAAAGTCGCTCTTTTGACGACTGAACAATGCTTTTAGTGCGTTTTAACGTACTTTGTATATTAGCCTTGGAATTAATACTGAGGCGGGAATTTAAGCTTAATAACAATGATGCAAGATGTAAGTTTAAAACACCCTACAGTTGAATATTAATTATCCTGTTTTTTAAATACAAAATTTTTTAATAGTTCTGTACTTAAAGTTATTAGAGGTAACAGAATAATTGCATAAGGGATTATATATTTTTTAGTATTTTCTATTGGTGTATTTCTATCAAATGCAAAAAGAATAAAACCAAATATTCCTGTCAAAATACTGCCAGTTAAGCAAGATGAAAGATAAAGCTTTAATCTCGAAATAAAGTTATTTTTTGGTTCATTTTTTATCTGAATAATAATCCCTTGAATTAATCCGCCATTAGCTCCAAAACCTATAGCTAGTAGTACGCATTTATCTACTTCAGTTAATTGATACATGAGCAAAACCTCTAATTATGGAACGATAAGAATGTAAGCTATAAAAATCCGATCGATACAAAGCGTTTAAACCATGTCTTTAAACAGAAAGCTTTCCTTGATATTGAGCATTGCATTCTTTGCTGGCTGTATTGTTTTAATAATACATATGCTTTCCTCACCTCTCAATCCAGCTACTAAACAATCAATTTTGATTTACCTATTGGTATACGGTGGATTGACGGCAATAATTTATTTATTCAAAAATAGAGATGCTCGAAACTATGGAATTTCAGTTAGTCGTACTATCGGAGCGACACTTGGATTAATTGCTGGTTTTTGCTTGGGTTATCAAATCTGTGTTTTAACTGGAATATTTGATGGTGTTAGTCCGATTGCCACATCATATATTACTATTGCAATTAGTTTTGGGTGTAGTGTACTTGGTCTTCAAATTGGTAGCGTTTTGAGTAACAATATCTTACTATTAGGGAAAAATTAACCTTCCCAGCATAATTGTAACTTTACTTCTATGTAGTGCTAAATACATTTGAAAAAAAACTAGATTAATTGAATAGAGACAGACAATTAATACCGAAATAAGTAATAGATTGATTGTAGAGTAAAGTTAGTATTTAAAATTTAACTGCCATTTACCATTTACCGACGATTAAATTAAAAAAGGTTGATGAATTATGGATTTATCTCCCAGTGAAGTTCGGTTTCAATGTCGTCAAGGAGCATTTCACTTTCCTACTCCTGGAATTGCCAGTGGATATCTACAAGCAAATTTAGTCATTTTGCCGAGAAAGTTGGCATTTGACTTTTTAGTGTTTTGCACTCGTAACCCTAAACCCTGCCCTTTACTAGATGTTACCGAAGTCGGAAATCCCGAACCAGAAATAGTGGCTCCTGGTGCGGATTTAAGAACGGATTTACCGCGATACCATATATTTCGGAATGGGGAATTAAAGGAAGAAGTCGCTAATGTTTCCCATATTTGGCAAGATGATTTTGTTGGCTTTTTGGTTGGCTGTTCGTTTTCTTTTGAAGCAGCTTTGATGGATGAAGGAATTCCCGTCAGACATATCCAAGAAGGTAAAAATGTACCGATGTACAAAACTAACATTGCTTGTAACACAGCGGGAGATTTTTCTGCTCCTTTAGTAGTGTCGATGCGCCCTTTGTCTCCAGCAGATGTTGTGCGTGCGGTACAAATTACCAGTCGTTTTCCTAAAGCACACGGTACTCCAATACACTTTGGCTCTCCCGAAGAAATTGGCATTACAAACATAGATGCCCCCGATTTTGGTGAAGCTGTAACAATTAAAGAAGGGGAAGTTCCTGTATTCTGGGCTTGTGGGGTGACAACTCAAATCGCGATTCTTGAAGCAAAGCCAGAAATTGCCATTACTCACGCTCCGGGATATATGTTCGTTACCGACGTTAAAGACGACTATTTTTCATGGTAATCTACTTGATTTTGACAACGGATGCGTTTCTTTTAGATTTTGGATTAATTATTTTGCATTCTTATAGAAGTTGCGGTTTAATCTAAAATCTAATCCAAGTTAGCTTGTTAAATGATTTATCCTTCCACTCTCCTGCTTTTATGCTGATGAAAAAAAAACCGCAATGCGTTAAGGCAAGCTCTACCGGAGGTAATCGCCCATTATTAAATGAGACACAAAATGATTTAGACAAAATAGCTCGGTTGGAGAGTATCTGCTCGCAAGATGTAGGTAGAGGCATTGATTCTTTGGTGGAATCAGCTAAAGGAGGATTGCTAGGGGCTGCTCGTTCAATTGCAGAACATCCTCATCCCAATGTGGTGATTATTACAGGATTTTTCATGCCTAACGGCAATCCACCATGTCCCGAAACAGACGGCCCTACAGGCAGTGCGTTGTTAGCAGCTACTTTGCATGAGGTGGGGATATCTGTAAGGATAGTTACCGATTCTTTGTGTTATCAAACCGTAAAAACCGCAGTTATTGCAGCAGGCATTTCTAACGATATACCTTTTGATATTGTCGCTGTAGGGGAAGCTAAAGAAAACCAACATTCAGTCGCTTCACTTTTAGAATTTTGGGAATCTTTACCATCCCCAATATCTCATATAATTTCCATTGAAAGAGCAGGCCCCGGAAAAGATGATATTGTCCGTAACATGAGAGGAGATGACGTTACGGCTTATACAGCACCTCTGCATTTATTATTCGAGTCGGAAAAAATCGTCTCCATAGGAATTGGTGATGGTGGAAATGAATTAGGAATGGGGAATATTCCCAGAGAAATTATTGTTAATAGCATTCGTCATGGAGAAGAAATTGCCTGTAAGATTAAGTGCGATTATTTAATAGTTTGCGGAGTATCTAATTGGGGGGCTACAGGAATATTATTAGCTCTTTCTTTACTTCGTCTCGATTGGAAAGTTGAAATTATTAACAAATTAAATCCAGAAATAGAGTTTCATATTTTAGAAACACTTGTAAATCAAGGTTTAGCAATAGATGGAATTAGAGGAATCCCAAGTTTATCTGTTGATAATTTATCTTGGGAATTTCACGCTGAAGTTTTGAAAAAGGCGATTGAGTCAGTGAGCAGTTAGCAGTTATCAATTATCAATCATAAAAAAATAGAGGGGGAAGAGGGGGAAGAGGGGGAAGAATAATAATTACCAATTACCAATTACCAATTACCAATTACCAATTCCCTATTCCCTATTCCCTATTCCCTATTCATCAAAATCTTTTATAATTCTTTCTGCTTCTTTACAAAGCATTTCGTGGCATTTACCATTGCTGGCTAATAAACCACCCCATTGACTAATATCTCCGGTGTTGTATTGTAATGGAGTTCCGTCGAAGTGAGTGTATTTTCCGCCTGCTTCGGTTAATATTAATTCTGGTGCAGCCATATCCCAGTCTTTAGGTGCGGATTTACCGGAAAGTGAAATATAAATATCTGCTTGCTGTTCGATAATAGCGACGATTTTACCACCAACGCTTCCTACTGATTTTTGATTTTTAAAGGTTAGTTTTTCTAAAAGATAATTTAATCTTTCATTACGGTGACTGCGACTTACAACTAAAGTTAAATCTTGAGGATTATCGCGCTCGGAAACCCTTACAGATTTTCTATTACCATCAAGAGTTTCAACAAATGTACCGCCATCTTTAATTGCATAATATAATTTTTCAGCTTCGGGAATTGCTACTAATGCTAATTCCGGACGCTTATTTCTAACTAAAGCAATGTGAATCGCATATTCGCCAGTTTTATTAATAAAATCTTTTGTCCCGTCTAAAGGATCGATAATCCATACCCATTCGGAATTATTTTTCCCATCTTGATTTTGATAAGTTTCTTCGCTGATATAGCCAAAATCTTCGCTACCTAATTCATTTTTTAATTTTTTTAAAATATAATTATTAACAGCTAAATCTGCTGCTGTTACTGGATCTTTACCTTTATCATCTTTATATTCTACATTCAAATCATCTTGTTTCTTACCATGATAGTAAGAGCGTAAGATATCAGATGCACCCCAACCGATGGGACGAAGTAATTCAAGTATTGATTGTAATTCTTTCATATTTGTTAGTTGTTAGTGGTTAATTGTTAGTTGTTGGTTTCTAAAATTTAAAAATATGCTTGAATAGCTAATCTGCCTTGGAATAAATTCCAAGGCTCATATACAAAGTCTGATAAATCTCACATCTTGCACCATTATCACTTAGCTTTTACAACCGCCTTGGAATAAATTCCCAGGCTCACATACAAAGTCTGATAAATCAGACTAGCAAAGGCTTTTAGTGGGTTTTAACGTACTTTGTGTATCAGCCTTGAAATTCATTTCAAGGCAAGAATTTTGACTCTACAAAATTGGTACAAGATGTGAATAAAAATGAACTGAGAGATTTTACAAAAATAAATGACAATATTTAATAGTTTTAAGTAAAAAGCCCTTAACTGATAACTGTTAACTGTTCACTGATTCCCCATCCAGCGGCGAGTACCGAAAGATTGGCAGGATAAAGCTGCTATTTGCGCTGCTTTTTCTAATGCAGTGGTAAATGTTTCTTGCAACACATAGTTACAAAAAGCACCGTGAAAAATATCTCCAGCCCCTAGTGTATCAGCAAGCTGTATTTTTGGAACCTTTAATATTTTAATTTCATTTTTAGATAAATATTGAATGGGTTTTTCTCCATGAGTTATAGCGATATGAGGAATACCCATTTGATTTAGATAAGCAAAAACTTCTGGGGAATTTTGGCAATCGGGAGGATAAAAATTAGCCGAACAAATGGCATAATCAACAAAGGGTAAAACTTTGTCAAATCCAGGTTTCCAGCTTCCACCATCGATAACTACTGGGATATTTTCGGCTTTGGCTTGTTTGGCGATCGCACATCCCAATTTCATTTGATGCCCGTCAATTAGTACAATATCTATATCTCGCAAATCTGGTGAAATCGCTTGGCTATCAACTTGTGTTTTAACGGCATTAATAGAAATCACAGCACGCTCCCCCGTACCTTTTGTGACAATAATTGAAGATACTGGTGGTGGGTTTTCTGTGGTAGGGTAATAGTCAATTATTTCTACTTGGTAATTTGCTAAATCGCTCTTGATTAATTGCGTCATTGGGTGACAACCAACCACACTAGAAACAACAGCTTTATTACCCAAATAACTAAATGTTACCGCAGCATTTGTTACCGGGCCACCTGCGGCGACTATGTAATCTTCCGCAACTAACTTTTGATTATTTTTCGGCGGAGATTCAGCAAGATAAATTAAATCCAGCGTTACTAAACCCACGAATAAACCGTTGAAAGATTTTTGATTTTGCATTGGGAATTGGGCATTGGGAATTGGGCATTGGGGAAAGTGGGTAGAGGAATATTTTTACAACTAACCACTAACAACTAACCACTAACAACTAACTGATAAATGTCCGATTTAAAACCAGGTTTACTCTACATTGTTGGCACTCCGATTGGGAACTTGGAGGATATGACTTTCCGAGGGGTGAGAATTTTGCAGTCGGTGGATTTTATTGCTGCTGAAGATACTCGCCATACGGGAAAACTTTTGAAGCATTTTCAAGTTAATACGCCACAAATTAGTTATCACGAACATAATCGCCACAGTCGGATTCCAGAATTATTAAAGCAGTTGCACGAAGGAAAATCTATAGCTCTGGTTAGTGACGCTGGGATGCCGGGAATTTCCGATCCAGGTTATGAATTAGTCAAAGCTTGCGCGGAAGCTGGAATTACTGTAGTTCCTATTCCTGGAGCAGTGGCAGCGATTACGGCGTTAAGTGCTTCGGGGATTTCTACAGAGAAATTTGTGTTTGAAGGATTTCTGAATCCTAAATCAAAACAAAGGCGATCGCACTTAGAATTTTTGAAGTTAGAGGAGCGTACTTTGATTTTCTACGAATCTCCCCATCGTTTGCGATCGACTTTAGAAGATATAAAAGAAATATTTGGTGAAGACAGACAAATTGTCTTAGCGCGAGAATTAACTAAAATGTATGAAGAGTTTTGGCGCGGGAATATTACTGAAGCTTGTCGCTACTACGAGTCCAAGGTTCCTGTAGGTGAATATACTTTAGTTGTTGCCGGGAATTCTCCCACTCAACGCGAGTTTACACAAGCAGAACTTGTTGCTGAGTTAGAAACAATCATGAATCAAGGAATATCGCCCTCACAAGCGAGTCGTCAGCTAGCTGCATCAACATCTTTACCCCGTCGTCAGCTTTATCAACTTGCTTTAACTTTGAAAAATTCAGATTGTGAGATAGAGGATACCTAGAAACGCGATTGAAAGGTAAAATAGTAAATCTGGATTTCCAGCTTCTACATTCAAGACAACAGTCTTGTTTGAATTTTGGTAAATCGCGGAATATTTTCATCCCGATAAACCAGCGTATTAAAATAAAGTCCAAATATAGTTGTTGACAACGAGGGATTATAATGACCCAAGTGGTTTTAGGTGAAAACGAAGGAATAGATTCAGCTTTACGTCGATTTAAGCGTCAAGTTTCCAAAGCGGGTATTTTGTACGATGTTAAGTCTCATCGGCATTTTGAAACCCCACAGGATAAGCGTAAACGTAAAGCTGTAGCAGCAAGACGCAAAAGACGTTTCAATCAGTAAATATGAGTAATTTTACTAACTGCAAACGTTTCAAATTGGACATAGTAAACGGCAGAATATATCTAAACATTAACAACTCGAATAAGGACTTTTCTAAATAGACATCTCCGGAAAAGACCCCTCTCCAAACCTCTCCCCCACAGGGAGAGAGGCTTTAAAACCCCACTTCCCTTGCAGGGAAGGGGGGTAGGGGGGTTAGGTCTGCGTATAAAATTAAACTACCTAAATGTTTTCCGGAGATGTCTAATGGTATTAGATAATAAAGATGTCAATGCTTGAATCAAAATCAAACCACAATGAAATACCAAGATTTACAAATATTAGTAGATCAAAATAATAATATTCGTGCTTCTTCAGAGCAAGGTGATGAATCCGGGAAATTAAACTTGGATATCAACAAAATAAATCTGAGTTTACAATTAATTGAGTCAAAGCACACAAATAGCGAATTACTTAAAGGATTAGGAAACGAACTTTATCAAGCACTATTCCCCAACGATATTAATGCTCAATTCAAAGCTACATTTGCAGCAGCACAAGAAAACAATCAAAGCGTTCGATTGCGTTTAATATTTGAATCTCCCGAATTAGCTTCCCTACCTTGGGAATTTCTTTACTATAAAAGAACTAACACCTTTTTAGGAAACGACACTCGAACTGTACTTTCTCGCTATATTGATGTTCCCCTACAAAAACGCGATATTAAAGCCGCAACTTTACCTCTGAAAGTTTTGTTAGTTATCTCCACTCCTACTGACTTAGCGACATTAGACGCAACTGGTGAAGAAAACCTAATTCGCGAAGCACTAGGAAAACACATAGAAACCGGACAAATAGAGTTAGATGTATTACAAGCAGCTACTACCCGCAATATCAGACAAAAGCTGCGAGAAAAGCCTTACAATGTGTTTCACTTCATCGGACACGGCGACTTTGAGAGCAACAAAGGCTACATTGCACTTTTAGATGAAGATGGCAAAGCTAAATTATTAGATGATGAAAATTTCGCCAATTTATTTTTAGGTAATAATCATCTAGGATTAATAATTCTAAATTGCTGTCGAAGCGCTACGGTATCTTCAAATCAAGCTTTCGCAGGTACGGTATCAAACTTAGTGCGTCGTGGAATCCCCGCAGTTGTAGCAATGCAATATACGATTCTTGATTCCACAGCTAAACTTTTCGCAGACGAATTTTACAGAACCCTAGCGCTAGGGTATCCCGTAGATACAGCTATTCAAGAAACTCGCAACGCTATTTCTATGGATGTCGGATTAGATAGACGCGATTTTGGTACACCAGTACTTTATATGCGGGCTAAAGATGGGATAATTTTGAGTGGACTTGATACAGAAACTCAGCCTAATAAAACATTTGGTAATATTCAAGAATCAACAGAATTAGAAGAAAAGTTAAATTTAACTAGTCAACAAAGACAAAAATTAATAGATGCCATTCTCAGTGCTTATCCAACAAAAAATAAGTTAAAGATGATGGTTTCTTTTGGATTAGAAGAAAATCTCGATTCAATAGTTGGAGGAGAAAATATGTCGGAAGTTGTTTTTGAATTAATTGAATGGGCTATAGAACAAGGTAGGTTAAGGGAATTAGTTGAAGCTGCGCGTCAAAATAATTCTGGAAACATAAAATTACAAAACATAAGCAAAGATATAAACTGGTGATAAGTGTATATCTGAGCGCTGGTAGATGATGACCGAGGAAGAACTGCTAGAGGAAATCGAAAAAGCAGCAACAGGGGTTACAGAATTAGACCTTTCTGGTAAGGAATTGACGGCTTTACCTGCTGAGATTGGTAAACTGACTCAACTTAAGAAGTTAATTCTCGGTAAGTATGAGTATGACGAAGAAGGGTACATTGTTGGTTATATCGGCAACAAGTTGAGCGAATTACCGAAAGAAATAGGATTGCTCAATCAACTTGAAGAACTTCAGATAGTCAGAAATCAACTGAGTAGTTTACCAGCAGAATTTGGACAACTCACCAATTTACAATCCCTCGACCTCAGAGAGAATCAGCTGAGTAGTTTACCAGCAGAATTTGGACAACTCACCAATTTACAATCCCTCGACCTCAGAGACAATCAACTGAGTAGTTTACCAGCAGAAATTGGACAACTCACCAATTTACAAACCCTCGACCTCAGAGACAATCAACTGAGTAG
>NZ_CAWUDI010000049.1:0-60241 GCF_963920925.1 Calothrix sp. CCY 0018
TCTGGAACCATCATAAAGTTTTTCGCTGACTTGATAACCGGGAATACTGACTTGAGCGTGAACCATAGCACCATCACCTTAATTGCTTGCACGCTTAGTATTCCCAGATACGTGAATCAATTTACATTAAGAGAAAAATCTTAATCTTTATTTACAATTGCTAAATTCTCAATACTTGTAGAGCGAAGCTAATATAATAATTATTTTTGAATTACTAATATTTATGTAAGTTATTGCTCCTGAAAATACGCCTTTTACTACAAAAAAGTTCCGAATTGTAGCGGTACTATGAAGGCACGGGGATTAAAATCCCCTACTATCTAACCCCATAAATAAAATTTGGGGGCTTGCACTCTATGATTTTCGGTCATCTTATGAACCCATAACTTCTTTGATACTATAAACTACCCGATCTTGCTGTTCTTCAGAAAGTTCTGGAAACATGGGTAAAGATAAGACTTGGTTGCAAGCTTGCTCTGCTACTGGTAGTTGTCCGGGATGATAACCCAAGCTTTGATAAACTGGCTGTAAATGTAAAGCATATGGATAGTAAATTGCTGTATTTATACCCATATCTTTCAAGCGATCGCACAACAAATCTCTTTTGCCATCCAATACGCTAATGGTGTATTGATTCCATACTCCCGTGCCTCCCGGTAATTCTTGAGGAATGATAATACCGGGAACATGACTGAGAAGTTCGTGATAACGAGCGGCTATTTTCTGTCTTAGAGTATTCCAAGTATCTAAATAACGTAATTTAATTAGCAAGATAGCGGCTTGAATCGAATCTAATCTGCTATTTACACCAATTTCTTCGTAGTGGTATTTAGTTTTTTGACCGTGATCTTTTAATATTCGGATTTTTTGAGCAATTTCTGCATCATTAATGGTAATTGCACCACCATCGCCACATCCACCTAAATTCTTAGTTGGGTAAAAGCTGAAGCAACCAATATGTCCGATGCTTCCTACTTTTTGGTTATCCCACATTGCTCCTGTAGACTGAGCGCAATCTTCTATTACTATTAAATTCTTGGCTGAAGCTAATTCCATTAACGCTGTCATGTCAACAGGTTGTCCAAATAAATGAACTGGAATAATCGCTTTAGTATTAGGTGTTATAGCTGCTGCAACTTGCTGCAAATCCAAATTATAAGTAGAAGCATCGATATCTACAAATACCGGCTTTGCACCTACTGCGCTGATGGTTTCACAGGTAGCTACGAAAGTAAAAGGTGTTGTAATTACCTCATCTCCCGCACCAATATTGTAGGCTCTTAAAGCCAAGTAAAGAGCATCCGTACCTGAATTGCAAGCTACGCATTCACTGACATTTGTATAAGCAGCAAGCTGTTGCTCCAATCCTTCCACCAAAGGGCCACCAATATAACGTCCCGAAGATAGAACTTGCAAAACAGCTTCACTTACTTCTGCGGCTATAGTCGAATATTGCTGTTTATTATCAAAAGCAGGAATAGAACTTACACTTTGTATCATGAGCTTTTTTGTTATATGAATATAGATGATAGTGCTGAATTACTTGTTAGATTTTTAATCGTATTTGCTGGTTAATACTGTCGCCCATAATACGCAATTCACAAGGTTTCACTTAATTATCGGCAATATAACATCTAGGTTCTGCTGCTGTCTAAAGCTTTTGGCTTCGTATATTGATACGTCGGTTAGCTGGTTTAATCAGAGAAGAAATGCTTAAAATTTGATTTAATGAAATATAACAAAATATTCAGATGTCAGAACTGATACAGCTAGATTTCTTCGACTTGGGTATTGCTTCCGGATTAATGGTTATAGCCATCGGTTTATCTTTTTGGCAGAGAATCGGACTGGAATTAAATTTAGCCTTAGCTACCGTCAGAACCATCCTACAGTTACTAGTGTTGGGATACATTTTAGACTTTATTCTCGCCTTAGATAATTTTTGGGCAGTTTTGGCGATTTTAGCAGTAATGCTAACTGTTGCGGCGATTGTCGCCAAAAATCGGATAACTCAGAAAATGCCAGGAATTCTTCCTTTGGTGTGGGGTTCAATGTTGTTGAGTACGGCATTCACCTTAATTTACGTAAATTTTCTGATAATCCAACCCGATCGCTTATTCCAGGCACAATACGTGATTCCTCTAGCAGGTTTTGTATTAGGTAATGCCATGAATGCAGCCGCGATCGCCGGGGAGCGTTTTGTCAGCACAATCAATGCCAGCCATGCGGAAATAGAAACTCACCTCAGTTTGGGTGCAACTCCGCAACAAGCAATTAAGCAGTATAAAAAAGATTCCATCCGTGCTGGTTTAATTCCTACCATCAATCAAATGATGATAATTGGAATGGTGACAATACCCGGATTTATGAGTGGAATAATAATTAGCGGCGTTGATTACGATAAAATTCCCTTCCAAACCGCATCCGAAGCAGCATCCTATCAAATTCTACTTATGTTTATGGTGGCACTCAGCAACCTACTAACAACGATATTTCTGACTATTGCCCTTTCCCAGCAATTTTTCAACAAAAACGCGCAGTTAATAAAGTAATTACCAATTATCAATTACCAATTACCAATTACCTATCAATAAAAAGAATCCCATTCAAATGATCTATTTCATGTTGAATAAGAATCGATAGCATCCCCTCACCAGTAAGAGTAAAAGGTTTATTTTCTCGATCAAAAGCGGTTAATCTTATATTATTAAATCGTTTTACAGTTTCTCGTCTTCCTGGAAAGCTCAAACATCCTTCACTTGAATCAATTGGGTTTTCTTGGAATTCTATTTCAGGATTAACTATACATAACATATCTTCGGATTGATAATTTTTACTTTTGTCACCTGCAATGCGTTTCTTATTCAAAATAAATACTCGTTTTAACTTTCCAATCTGAGGTGCAGCTAATCCCATCGAATCTTCTGCAAGCATCGTATCAATTAAATCTTTAACCAAAGCTTGCAAATCTGAATCAAAAACATCAACTTTAGTTGATACTTCTCTTAACAAAGGATTGGGATACTCAACGAAAGATTTAACAACCATGAAAATTATTGCTCATAACAGGAAACTACCACTTACCATCCGGACATTCGGAAGTTTCGATATTTGCCTTTACCAACATAAAACATCCGCATACAGTACAGCGTGTAGCTTCAACATTATACTTTTCGCAACCAGAACAAATTTCTAATCTTTCTTCTACCTTACTTTTCTCAGCGAGAATTCTATCTCCGCATAATCCCTGTTTCGCACTTTTATATGCTTCCGAAAACAGACTTTCTAGCATTTTCGGTTTACTCGGATAACTTGGTGGTGACGAATTACCCATACTAAGACTCCTAAATTGCAAGAATATTTCTCAACAAATCATAACATCTCAAAATATTCATGCATGGAATTAGCAGTTAATCCGAAAATAAATAGATAAGAGTAGATTATTATTTGTATATATAGAATTTATTTAGATAGGGAATAGGGAATATGGAATATGGAACTGGAAAAAATTAGGCTTCCCAACGTTAAGATCCCCCAAACCCCTTTTTTAAGGGGGCTTTGCGTAAGTGCTAATAATTTTTCTTCTACTCCCTACTCTCTTAAATATTTTCCTAGTCTCCGACTGGGAACCCATCGATTGAGGCTCTGCCTCCAATAAATACGCGAGGCAGAGCCTCGCTAACTGCATTCCCAGCCGGAGACTGGGAACAAGAAAACAAAAGTCGGTTAAGAATACCTAAATTTCTTAACCGACTTACAATAAATTTTGATTTGATACCGAAGTATCTTTTTAATCAACTAAAAAACGAGTTACCGGCGTAAATTTAAAGAAAGCGTACTCGTACCATACAGTCCAAATAAAATCGCGAATCCAGGTATTACGCATTTCCGGACGGATTTGATAATCAAAAGAGGTATCGGTAGAGCCTACTCTTGTCATCGCATGATTGCAACCACAACCATGTTCTTGAAAAAACCCGTGTTTAGAAGAAATACTTTGTACCATCAACTGAATCGGAAATACTTTTTGTCCGTGTAAAGAAGCATCCCAAGCACGCGCATTATTTTTATCTGACTCCGAAAATCTTAACGGACGTACTTCCGAAACTTCTTCTCTATATACAGGCGCTAAATGTACGTGATAAAAAGAAGCTGGTAAATCGTAACCGAACTCTGCAAACAAAGCTTTGCCTATTTCTACAATTTGTTTGCGCTCGTTATATTCCTCGTCTTCAGAAGAAAGTTCTTTTTCAATTAAGTCAAAATTAGGATATCTATCTACATCAAAATCTTTACCGTAAAACTCAAGAGCTTGCCAAGCTAAACTACCAAAAATTTCACAAAAAGCAGGCTTTAAGTGCTGTAAATGTTCAGATTCATTGAATAAATCGACATCACCGCGAGACATTTTGTGAAAAAATAGCTGCGCCATTTTCACATAATCTTCAGCATTAGAGAGCTTAGTATTCGATTTACCTGTAAAAATATCTTGCCAAGATTGAGGAAGTTGATTAACAGGTGTAGCTTTTTCCCCTTCAATTACAACAGATAATGATTTCTTAGAATTAGCAGTAAAATCTTGCTGTGGAGGATTTGCAGTAGCTTGTAGTGTCATGCAGGCTTTTCTCTCTTGAGTCAAATCGTTTACAAATGATTGCCGCAAACAATCATAATCATTATCTACAAGGTATTTATCGCTACGTTAACTAAAAGTAATATTGCAACAAAAATTGTAATTATTTAGGCTAATAAAATGTATTTTAATTGATTGTAAATAGTCACATAAAGTGTATTAATTATCTTTTTTAATGTATGACGAAGCGTCTTATTGATTTCTATTTATAGATTAATGTTAGCTGTATAGAACATGGTTTTTTCCATAGTTAGAATAAATAAATAGAATATAGTAGCTTTTAATTATTTATAAGAATAAAAAAACCCAGTTTCAAAAAAACCAGGTTTCTAATTTTGGTACGAAAGCATCAATTTATTTAAAAAAATATTTGCTTTCAACAATTTCAAATTGTATATTTAATTTATCAAAGATTAGAAATAGGTAATTTACCTTGTAATTGCGATTCAGCCCCAGCACAATAAGCACAATTGCAACCAAGATGGTCGATAATAGGATTAGAATTATCCACCTGGTTTAACGTTACAAATTCATCAACTGCTTGTACCGATGTTGAATTAATATGTGTTGTAGATGCAGAATCAACAGAAGATGCTGCTGCGGGATTTGTTAAAAACAACATGGAAGCAACAAGTACGGGTAATGCAAATAAAACAAGTTTCGCGATTATCATAATTTATATAGTTTGTATGGTGTAGATTGAGTCACTTAAACCCATGATATCTTGATAAATGCTGACTTGACAGGTAGTGCAATTTTAGATTCTGGATTATAAATTGATAATGTTAAGAATTGGAATCAAGTACTCCTAGCGGTTATGTCCGTTTCACCTATTCTGAGGTGCAATTTGCCCGTAATTGAGCGCTGCGACAAAAGAAACACCACCGATAATATTACCCAACAAAGTGGCGATCGCAAATCCTCCGACATATTCACCCCAAGTAATAGATCCAGTAACGATGAGGTAAAAAACAGCGATTGAGCCAGCAATAATATGAGCTAATCCAGCAAGCTTTACTAAGTAAGTAATGATAATAATAATACTTAATCGGGAACTTGGTACAGCCGGGAGCAACCATGTTAAAAGTGCAATCAGCCATCCTGCGAATATTCCTCGTAATACAAGATTCCCAAATCCACCTTGCAATTCCTTCCGTGCAATTTGGGTGAATCCCTGACGCACATCCTCGGAAAAAATCTCGGTGTAACCAATAATAGCAGCAAATATTAGCCCACCAATCAAGTTGCTTGCTAAAACAATTGCCCAAAGTCGCATTACGCGCCCAAATTTCTTAGCAGTAAACTTATTAAATAAAGGTAAAATCGGCGTTAAAGTCTTTTCAGTAAATAACTGCTGACGACCTAGTATTACAATCAAGAAACCAACTGTATAACCGAAGCTAGCTATTAAAATACGCCAAGATTCATCCGGTAATGCAGAGTAAATCAAACCTTCAGCAACCAGCGAAAACCCCATTGACAATCCAGCAGCTAACCCAGAAAAAGCTAAAGCTAAAGATGGACGCTGCAACTCATGTTCGCCTTCTAACCGAATTACCTCATGAATAACAATAGCCTTAGCGCGTCCAAGTTCATCAACTTCTCGCTGTTCGCTTTCATCCAACTCTAATTCTTTCGCACGAGATTCGCTGAGTTCATCTGGTTTCTCTTCGCTGTTAGAACTCATGTTGCACCCTAATTTTTAAAAGCTATTTTAACCTTTCTTTTGTTACTTATTCTATTCATTTCTCTTAATCCAAATTAGACGTATGTTGATAGATAATAGAACGTCTTAATTTTGGATTTTGAATTCTTAAAGCTTGATAATTGCTAACTGCTAACTGCTAACTGATTACTGAATATCAACAACTCGCCATTTTCACCACCTGCGGCGATTTGATTACCTTGAGGATGCCAATCGATACAGGTAAAACCATCCGAAACACCTGTAATAATTTGGGAAACTTGAGAATCTTGCCACAGACACAACCAACCATCGCTAGCAGCAGAAGCAAGTAAAAAGCTGTTAGGAGCAAAGGCGATCGCCTGAATAATACCTGCATGATTGGTTAAAATTGCTCCTTCCCAATCCGAATCTTCACCAGGTTGTTTTTCCCATAGCACAATCCCATCAACGCTAGAGCAGGCTAGTAAAGGCGCTCCCGTACTGGAATTTATTTGCGACCATGCAACGTCACGAATTTTACCAGGGAAACCGTGCATAATCCACGGTTGCGGATCTTCCCCCGAAAGTAATAATTGAGTTTCTACAACTGCAATAGTTTTGTCCATATTACCGGAAGTAAGGTACTTTCCATCCGCAGACCAAGCCATTGCTAAACTCGTAGAAGGAATATCTAAAATTAGTGGCTCATCATTCCAATTTTGAGTATTCCAAAGTTTAACTCCACGATGTCCACCGATAGCAAGATATTTACCATCGTTTCGCCAATCAATACCCAAAGCGGAAGAATTATCAAAATCTAAAGTGATAACCAAACTTCGTGTATCTGCATCCCAAACTTGGACTTTAGGACCTAAACTAAAAGCTAAATTATTGCAATTAGGACTCCAAGCCAATTTATCAACCCAAGCAGGAGCATTTTCCAAAGTTGCGATTAACTCATTTCCCTGCCAGATTTTGACTTGTCCATTTTGTCCAGCAGCAGCAAAAAATTTACCATCATAAGAAAAAGCAGCGCAATCAACAGACTCACCGTTACCAGATTCCAAAGTTTCTAATTCGTCATTTTGCCAAAATACAACTTCCCCAGCAGCAGAAGTCGCAGCTAAAATATCTCCTTGGGTTGAGAAAGCGACAGCGGTAACATAATCTGAGAGAGTTTCCGATGATATTAGGGAAAATTCTTGTGAGTTGACGGTAGATTTCATAGGATTTTGGATTTTAGATTTTAACAACGGATGCGTGTCTTTTGGATTTTGGATTAAAAGAGTTAGGAATTAGTAGTTAGGAATAATACCAATTACTAATTCCCAATTCCCAATTACCTATTACCAATTCACGCAACACAAGCCTTAAATTCTTCCCTCAACTTCGCTTCATCAAGATTACGTCCAATAAACACAAGCTCATTCTTACGAGTTTCCCCTTCTTTCCAAGGACGATCTGCTCTACCATCTAATAACATATGCACGCCTTGAAATACAAAGCGGTTTTCATCTCCTGCTATATTCAAAATTCCTTTAGTGCGGAAAATATCAGGGCCTTGAGTTTGCAATAAATTACCCAACCATTTATCCAACTTATCACCATCAAGGGCATTTTCTTCTACTAAGGCAACAGAATAAACGCTTTCATCGTGTTGGTGAGCGTCTTCACCCAAAAATTCTGGATCGATTTGCAAAGCTCGATTTAAGTCAAACGCTTTTACGCCAAGCAATGCATCCATTTCCAACTTTGCATCTTGGGTACGATGAATTTTTGCGATCGCGTTCATTCCCCGAATCCGATTTTCTAATTCTTCCAACTGCTCGGAAGATACTAAATCTGTTTTATTAATCAAAATTACGTCAGCAAAAGCAATTTGTTCTTGCGCTTCTTCCGCATCCCAATGTTGCCAAATATGCTTGGCATCAACCACAGTTACCACAGCATCAAGTAACAATTGTTCGCGCATATCTTCATCAACGAAGAATGTCTGAATCACCGGCGCTGGATCTGCCAAACCAGTAGTTTCAATAACCAAATGGTCAAATTTATCGCGACGCTTCATTAAATTACCGATAATCCGCATCAAATCGCCGCGCACGGTACAGCAAATACAGCCGTTATTCATTTCAAAAATTTCTTCATCAGTATCGATAACCAACTGATTATCAATACCAACTTCCCCAAACTCATTAACTATCACCGCAACCTTCTTACCGTGTTCGTAAGTCAGAATCCGATTTAACAAAGTTGTTTTTCCCGCTCCTAAGTATCCAGTCAAAACTGTTACTGGTATGACGCTTGTTGCTGTATTAACCATATTATTCTCAGATGCTTATTTAATGAATGTTTTACAGACACAAATAATATACAAAAAAAATCAATGCTGCTTTCAAATATGTATAAAATTTGTTAAATAAATAACCAAAACTTTGATTTTGCAGTGCCCTCATTTTTTTGGTTTGATAAATAAATAGTCAATTATCAACAACCGACATCAGTACAAATTTCAAAAATATTTCAATATATATTTCAGTTCACATCTTGCACCAGTTTCAACACTACCTTGGAATAAATTCCCCTCTCTTAAAAACAAAGTCTGATAAATCAGACTAGGCAAGGCTTTTAGTCCGTTTCAACGTACTTTGTATATTAGCCGATGATTTTGATTTCTCTGCGAGAAAGCCTCCGGCTTACAAGGCGGGTGCTGGGGTTTAACGATTTCGGGGTGCAAAATCTAAATTTGATTATACTTTTGCTACAACCTTTGATTTACAACCGAATCACAAATTTGTTGCAACAGAAAACAAGTATCTAACCTATTGACTCACGGTAGCTCCCAAAAAAGGCAAAATCTCTTCAGCTATGACATCTGGGTATTCCTCATGCATCCCCAAAGAGCCTTCAAGTAACACGCTTTCAACTCTGGGTAAATTGGCGATCGCCTCCATTTCTTGCCGCGACGACTTAGGACAAGATTTGCTAATCACCACCATAATTGGTACCGATACTTGCCTGATTAATCCTAATAAATCGCTTCTTCTTTTTACAAGATCGAGACAACCAGTTACAAAGGCTGCGGGAGCAAACCTTCCTCCGGGTTGCTGGGTGCTTTCCCATTTTTCGTGAATAAAATTAGGAGTTAGTTTTTCAGCATCGACGTAAACGTGACGACGATACATGAACTTTAAAAACGATGGTAAAGTATTGAGTTTATAAAGGAGTTGACCAATAATTGGTAATCTTACTAACTGATTAACTGAGTTTCGTAATATTCCATTAACCCCCATCACAGCTAAGGGACCGCGCCAAGTTGGTGCTACTAACACTATCCGATAAAATACGGAATTGTACTTGCTAGCTAACCATAAAACGTAGGGCGCACTATGACCGGCAGCTATTACGGAAACAGGCTTTTTTTCAAAAGTAGTTAATACAAAATCTTCTATAAAATCTTTGTATAAAGCGGGACTGTAATCGGCTTTAGGACGACCAGAATCTCCAAAACCCGGAAAATCAACCGCTACTACTTTATATTCAGAAGAAAGCCGCTTAGCAATTCCGCTCATTTCCGAACGCATGGAAACAGTGCTAAATGCAGGAAAAAGTAATACCGGGGAACCTTGACCCAAAGATTCATAAACTATGCGAAAATCTTGGTCTTCCCTATTCCATACAAATTGTTCTACCACTCCGCCAATGCGAGCAGAAGTAGAGATAGATGAGACTGTTGTCATTCTGCGATTATTCCCCGATAAATTTAAAGGTTAAAGATTAAAAGTTAAAGGTCAAAGTTTGTAAATGCTTAATTCATGCTGTAGCCTTCAGCATTAATGTATCATTTTTTATACATCTGTTAGAGGTTTAATTCGACACAGATTGTTGAGATTCTAGTGCCTTTTTTTGCATAGTTTTAAAAATATTATAGAAACCATTAGCGCGAGAAGGAGTTAAACTGACATTCAAACCTGTTTCTTGGATAAAATCTGGGGTGAGTTGAACAATCTCGGCAGGTGTCGAACCGTTCAAACCTTCAATTAAAAGCGCTAATAAGCCTTTAGTTAATTGTGAATCCGAATCACCTTGAAAAGTAATTTTCTCGTCATCTAAAGAAGCAGTAACAAAAACTTGAGAAACGCAACCAGGAACCTTATTTTCAGTTATTTTGTCTTCTGCTGGAAATTCAGGAAGCTTTTGTGCATACCAAATTAGCTGTTCGTAGCGTCGCTTAGGTTCAGAAGCACGTTGAAAGCGTTTGACAATTTTAGCAAGAGCTGGTGGTAAAGAATCGTTCATACAGAATTATAAAAGCCTATTATTTTGAGTTTAGAATATCTTGAAGCGATTAGGGTAGTCATCAATTACCAATTACCAATTACCTCCCTATTCCCTGTTCCCTATTAAAACAAAAAAAGCAGAAGCAACCGATGAAATTACTTCTGCCTTTAAATTTATTTTCTTACTGAAAACTATGAATTAAGTCATCGGAGGCAAACCGCGTATTTGACGCAAAGCATTTAAGCAAGCTGGGCAATCGCAACCAAACAAAGCAACAGAAGCGTCACTTTCTTCATCGGTGAATTGCAATTCAGGTAATTCGTCAGGGCGTAAACCTTTATTTCCGTTTGCATCCGGTACAGCAGTATTTCTCCGTAAACGAGTACAACCGACACTAGGAGTTGCCACAGCTACGGTAGCTTTCCTACCACAGGAAAATTGGCTGGGAGTAGGCTTAACTGTTTCGTTGGCGCTGGCTGGTTGAGTAAAAACCGCCATTGACACCATAGACGAAAACAATACAGGGCTAGAAAGTAATGTGAGAAAGAATTTTTTGTTCATTATTAATCTAAGAAGCGTTATAACTAACGAAGCTTTACGGCTTTTATTTTTTCACGTTAACTGGTAGTTGCTCAGTAAATTTTATACAATATTGACCGTACCTACCATATGACGTAAAAAAGCCGTTTATGGATAACGAAACATAAGGTAGGCAAGGGGAAGAAGGAAGACAAATTAAAAGTAGTCATAATCCCATCTTCGTAAATACTTCACCCCGAATAGTTTTTAACCCGTCAGCAGCCAAATTGGAAGTTGAAACAGTTTAACGATAAATCCACAACCAATCAAGACAAGAATTAATTTTATCGCAAGTTTAAAAAATCGACTGTCAAAAGATTAGCCAAGTTCCCTACAGTTGCCACTTAGCAGTTACTCACCCCCACTTTATGATTACCCAATTTAATAAGAGGGGGTAGAAATACGAACTAATTATTGTAGGTTGGGTTAGACGCTTTTACGCAGAAGGGGTTTAATTACCGAATCTACATAGCGTTGTAACCCAACATCTCTCTATGTATATCCACAACGATATTGGGTTACGACACCATAAGTAAAGATGGTCGTTATTATCAAGATGATTTTGGTGTCTAACCCAACCTACGAACTACATCAGTAAGAGCATTGAACTTTATGTAAGGAAATTGTGAATTACTGCAACAAAAAACCTGCCACATAATCTATGAAAGGTAAGTAATTGTAGGTTGGGTTAGACGCTTTTATAATTTGGGGTTTAATTAGCGAATTGATATAGCGTCGTAACCCAACATCTGCATCGTATATCCACAACGGTGTTGGGTTACGACACCATAGGTAAAGATATTCGTAATAATTAAGATTGATTTTGGTGTCTAACCCAACCTATGAACAGCAAACTATTTTTTTTATTACCAATAGGTAGCGGAGTTGTAAAAATTCAGTGTATCTTGAAGAAGTACATTTTGTTGTATTCCAAGTTCAGTAGCGAGGGGATATAACGTGGGATTCTCGAATGCATTTTGTGGAGTCTTTTGTTCAACAACTCCAAGCCAACCACCATCACCGTATTCAACATCAACTAATTCCCATCCTTGATTTCCGAATTGTTGAAAATTCCCTAGAAGTTCATCAAAAGTGCTTCCACCGACATAACCACTTGTAATACTAGAATCTTCTTGAAAAGTCCCAAACCAAATACCATCACCGTATTCAACATCTACTAAGTCATATCCCTGCTCCCATCTTTGTTCAACTGCTTGTATGAATTCATCAGCACTGTTTGAGTGATTCCAAGCACTATTACCAGGAACATCTTGATAAGTTCCAAACCAAATACCATCACCATATTCAACATCAACTAATTCATATCCTTTATCCCATCTTTCTGAAATATCTTGCTTAAGTTCAGTAAAACTGGTTGCAGTTGTAAGAGCATTAGTTCCATAATCTTGTTCAAAAGTCCCAAATAAGATACCATCACCATATTCAACATCAACTAAGCTATACCCTTGTTCCCATCCTTGTTGAACTATTTGTAAGAGTTCATCAGCATTGCTTACGCTGACAAAACCAGTATTATTAGGCGTGTCTTGATACAATCCAACCCAGCTACCATCACCACCATATGCAGTACTAGTTAAGTCATATCCTTGATTCAAATTTACTTGTATTTCTTCTTTAAATTCCGAAAGATTTTCACCAATAGTGTAAGCATTGTTAGCCATAATTCTGCTCCTATATTTTGAAGTTTTAAAGATTAACTAAAACCAAGCAGTTAATTAATGCTCGGTAATTTTGTCGCTCACAATTTATACATTAAATGGGTTTTATATTTTAGGCATCAGAGTTTTATGCTTATTGGAGTGCAGAAAACTGTATTGCAATTTTTTGCTAGCTAAGATTAGATGCATTTACTAAATAAAGTATTAGTATTATTAGATACTGTGTAACCTAGATAAGTGCGTATCTCATGATGATAAAAAACTGTGTACGATTGGCATTAGTAGGATTTTTCAGCTGCTCTGTGGCAAGTCTCCTCGCGTCTAAAACCTTGGCACAGCAAAGTAATATCACTCCTGACAACACTTTAGGTACGGAATCTTCTCGTTTAAATCCCAATGTTTTTATAAATGGGATTAACGCAGACACAATTGATGGTGGAGCTAGACGGGATGTTAATCTTTTTCACAGCTTCAGCGAGTTTAATATTAACAATGGGCGAGCGGTGTATTTTGTCAATCCCGATGGTGTAGAGAATATTTTAACCAGGGTAACTGGTGGGAATGCATCGAATATTTTCGGTACTTTGGGGGTTGATGGTGCAGCGAATCTATTTTTGATTAACCCCAACGGAATTGTATTTGAGGAAAATGCGAGTTTAGATTTACAGGGTTCCTTTGTGGGAACAACTGCTTCAGGATTGCAATTTGGAAATCAAGGTAGTTTTAGCGCTACTAATCCACAAATACCTGGTTCATTAACTGTTAATCCTTCGGCTTTGTTTTTCAATCAAGTAGAAGCGAGTGGGGGAATTATTAATCAATCTCAAGCATTCGCAGGAATTAACCCCGATGGAAATTTTACTACAGGATTAAGAGTTGCTGATGGTAAAAGTTTATTGCTTGTAGGAGGAGATATTAATTTAGATGGAGGTCGATTAAGAGCTTATGAAGGAAATATTGAATTAGCTTCTTTTACTGCACCGGGAACTGTTGGATTAAATATCTCAGCTGATAATTTTAGTTTGAATATTCCCGAAGATGTAGAAAGGGGAGATATTTCTATAGCAAATCAAGCTGTAATTAGTGTTTTTGGTGCTGGTGGTGGAAATTTTGTAGTTAATGCTCGTAATTTAGAAATTTCCGATTCAATTATATTTGCTGGAATTGCTGAAAACTCAGATAATCCTAATGTACAAGCAGGAGATGTTAATCTCAATGCTACGGGTTCAATTGAACTTAAAGGTAATAGTGCTATTAATAATAGCGTTTACAGTCAAGGTAATGCTGGGAATATAAATATTAATGCTAATTCAGTTTTTATAGGTGAAGGTTCTGCAATAAGTTCTGACTCCTTTGGAATCGGTAATGCTGGGAATATAAATATTAATGCTCGCCAAAATATTTCCTTACAGGGTACGGATAATCGACCTTGGATTGATAATAGTAACGATGTTAATAATATTCCATTAACTGCTATCTCTAGTCTGGTATTACCGGAAGCTATAGGTAATGCGGGCAATATTCAATTAACTACCCGAACTCTTTCTGTTACAGATGGGGCTGCTATTTATAGCGATACATTCGGCAAAGGTAATGCTGGTAATATCACTATCAACGCTCGCGATACTGTTAGTTTTGATAATGAGAGTAGTGCTACTAGCAGCGTATATATTGGTGGAGTGGGTAAAGGAGGAGATATCCGGGTGAAAACCGGAAACCTTAGCTTAACTAACGGAAGTCGGATATCTACTATGATTTTGGGAGAAGGAAATGCAGGTAATATCTTTATTGAAGCCAGCGAAAGTGTGAAATTAGATGGCTTTGTCGGAAATCCTAATGCTGTTTCTTCAATTGATAACTTATTAAATGGAATTGTTGTCGTAAGTGGTATTAAAAGCAACTTATTAAGTTTAGGTGTAGGTAAAGGAGGAGATATTCAAATAACTACTAACAATCTTTTTGTAAGCAATCTCGCAGAAATATCTTCCAGTACAAGCGGACAGGGAAATGCAGGTAATATTACAATAAATGCTCGCGATAAAGTTACTTTTAGCGATTTAGGAGCTATCAACAGCACAGCTACAAATTTGTCTCAATTGTTGCCGAATCCTATTGAAGTAGGGAATGGTGGCGATATCCGCATCAAGACAGGTGAATTGCTATTAAAAAATGGTGGTTTCATTTCAGCCAGTAATTATGGAGGACAAAATGCAGGTAATATCTTTTTAGATGTTCGGGATACAATTACTTTTGATGGTATAGCTAGTAACGGTTTAGAGAGCAGTGCCAATACATCTACCAGTAATGGTAATGCAGGAAATATTGAGGTGAAAACTGGCTCGCTGTTTTTAATGAATGGTGGCTATATGAGTACTGTATTATCTGGAGAAGAAAACGCTGATGAAATACAAAGCGCTGGTAATATCAAAATTAATGCTCGCGATACAGTTAACATAGATGGTCAAAGTAGCGCATTAACTACTAGCTTATTGAACGGTACGGGTGAAAGTGGAAATATAGAAATTGAAACGAAGTCATTTTCTATAACTAATAACGCTTTGTTATCTACCATATCAGCGGGAAAAGGAAATGCAGGTAATATCAAATTAACTGCTGGTACTCTATCTCTAGATAACAGTGGATTTATTTTTACTGGGACTTTGAGTAAGGGAGATGCAGGTAAAATTGAATTGAATATTACTGACTCAATCTTATTATCTAACTCCAGCCTTATTTCTAGCGATGTTGGTGTAGAAGCAGAAGGAAAGGGTGGTTCTATTAATATTAATACTCAAGATTTAAGATTAAGTGACGGTTCTCGAATTACTTCTGGTTTAAAAGGTAAAGGAAGAGGAGGAGAAATTAACGTAAATGCTTCCGAATCCGTTAACCTTTCAGGTATTGATTCTGCGGGTTTCTTTAGTGGAATATTTACTTTAACAACAGCAGGTGCTTCCGGTGATGCTGGTAATATAACCATAACCACAGATAACTTTAAGATTACAGATAATGCAATTGTAAACGCAACAACCTTCAATGATGGTAATGCTGGAAATATTACCTTTAACGCTAACACTTTTGAAGCAAAAAATGGCGGACGAGTTATTACTTCTACTGTAGGTAGTGGTGATGCTGGTACTATCAACTTATTTGTAAAAGATAGAATTACCTTTACTGGTGGAAGCGAACAAAGTTTGTTTACGGGTATATCCGCTAGTACTTCTCCCGACTCAACCGGAAAAGGCGGTTCCATAAATATCGATCCGCGTTTAGTAATAATAGAAAATGGTGCAGGGGTATCGGTTGGTAGCAGCGGTACGGGAGATGCAGGAGATATCACATTACAAGCAGGTACTCTTCAATTAAATAATGGTTTTATCGCTGCTCAAACTGCTAGTACTCAAGGTGGTGATATCAATTTACAAATAAGTGAATTATTATTACTCCGCAACCAAAGCCAAATCACTACCACCGCAGGAACAGCACTAGCTGGGGGAGATGGTGGTAATATCAATCTCAATTCTAAATTTATCGTCGCACCACAAAACGAAGACAGCGATATCACCGCGAATGCTTTTAGTGGCAATGGTGGTAAAGTCAATATTATTAGTAGCGGTATTTTCGGTATTGAAAGACAGGACAACTTAACAGGGAAAAGCGATATTACAGCAAGTTCTCAACTTGGTATTTCTGGTGAAACAAATATCAATACAGACGATACCAGTTCAATTCAAAATAGCTTTACTGAACTTTCTCCAAATATAGATACCGACGCAATAATTGCTAATAGCTGCATTGCAAGAGGTAGCAAACGACAAGAAAACTCTTTTAAAATTACAGGTTCTGGTGCTTTACCGTCAAATCGTCCCGGTAATGTTTTGGTTTCTGAATATGTGACTGGTGAAGTTAGAAATATTGATAGTAAAAATCAAGTTTGGAAAAAAGGCGATCGCATTGTCGAACCCCAAGGTTTATATCGGTTAAAAAACGGGGAGTTATTGTTAAGTCGAGAATGTACTGAAAACAGTGAACAGTAAGTGTAGGTTGGGTTAAACGCTTATCATTTGAGGTTTAATTCCCGAATCTATATAGCGTCGTAACCCAACATATGCATCGTATATCCATAACGGTGGTGTTGGGTTACGACACCATAAGTAAAGATGCTTGTAATAATCAAGATGATTTTGGTGTCTAACCCAACCTACGAACTATTATCTAAACCCTACAAACTGTTGACTGCTCACTGCTCACTGTTAACTGTTCAAAACGGCTGATATCTTACCGAAAAGTTAAACCCATTTTCTTGCAAAGAATTACCACTATCTCCTCTTCCAATCAACGGAATACCGTAATCTAATCTCAATCCAAATCCTCTCAAAGGTTGCCATTGTACACCTAATCCCAAACTAGCAAGGGTTTGTGGATCTGGGTTATCTCCGCGATTGTTCCAACCCGTACCAATATCAAAAAATGGTATTAGCTGTAAAGTTTCTACTTCTGATAACAGGGGAATTCTAGCTTCTATTCCTCCTACTATACCGCTGTCGGTGACGACTTGATTTTGACGATATCCGCGTACTGTATCTACTCCCCCGATGCTGATTTTTTCTGCTGATAATAAGGAATCACCTGTAAGTTGAGTGTTAATTTTGGCAAGCATTAAAATGCGGGGAGATAATCTTTGTACCCATTGAAATTGCCCTACCCAAGCGACAAAACGCCCATCTGTACCGGAATCGTTAACGGTAGCATCAAAGGCATCAATCCCTACACTAAATTGCGATCGCGCTGCTAAAACACTGTTGGTGTTACGTTTCAACCAATCTTGAGAAAAGCGAATTACGCTGAGTTTTGATTCTCCTTCTTCTGGCCCTTCTGTGAAGGAAAAGGGGATATCATCTAATATAAATGTTTGAGTGCGTCGTAAATCCAAGGCTAAACCCAAAGCTAATTCGTTGTCTGGGGTATTAATTAACGGTTGACGCAGGTTAAAGGAAAGGGTTTCGGTTTCGCTGCGGATATCTAAGTCATCAAATTCGTCTTCAATAATCTTGCTATCGCTGTTACTGAAGCGAACACCAACTGTTCCGTCGAGGGCATTAAAGGGAATAGAATAATTGAGATTGTAAACGTCTAAGCCGTCGGTGATGCCATATTCAGCGCTGAATTGATCGGCAAATCCTAATACGTTGTCGTGAGCAACAAAAACGCTCGCTTGTTGGGAACCGACGCTGGGTGATTGATTGTTAGCAAAAGTAACTCCGGCGTGGAATGGAGGAGCTTCGGTAATTTGTAGCTGTAAAATATTGTTGCCGGGAATGCTTCCTGCGGTTAATTCGGCGTTGACTCTTTCGATAACTGGATCGATTTGTAATAATTGTAATGCTTGTTCGAGGCGTTTTTGATTTAAAGGCTTCCGAGCAAAACGTTGAATCCGGGAACGTACATACGCTTGTTGTAATCTTTTTAATCCAGTAATCGTAATATCTTCGAGTTCGCCTTCGACTATTTGGATTTGTACAATACCGTTAGCAACATTTTGATTGTTGGGAATAAATGCACCACTGGAAATGTAGCCGTTGTCAGCGTAGAGTTGGGTAATTTGAGAGCGTAATTGTAATAGCTGTTCAAATGCGATTTTTTTGTTTTCTAAAGGCTGTTTTAACTGGTTAATTTGATCTTGTAAAACAGAGTTTCCTTTTATTTGAATTTCCTTGACAAAGAAAGCTATACCGCTAGGAAAGATTGTGTCGGGTAAATTTTCTTGGGGTAGTGATGGAAGTATGGGGTTAGTTTCTGTGGGTGGTTTCGCAGGTAAGGTTGGTGATGGTTGGGGAAGAGTTTCTTCTATTTTCTCTGATGCATTGGGAGGAATTGTGACTCCGGGTGGGGGTGTCGATTGGGCAGATACAGCTAGTGGAGTGATGCCGATATAGCAAAAACAGATCAAAAAAAACTTTTGAAACTGCAGGTAAGAATCCATTGTTTGTTTATTCTACTTAAGAAAAATTTGTAAAAAATTATGATATCGTAAATCAAAATACCATAATTTTTTTGATTCGTAATTACATTTTTCTGCAATAATTAAATTCAAATTTATACAAAGAGAAAATCGCGTTCAAAATTTACGCTAGTAGAGTCTTGCACCACAGCAATTGCGTCGTTTCCATAGAAAATTGCAGTATCTTGGGCGGAGCTACCAACCCAGTTTCCAGTTCCTAGCGAATATTGACTAGTGGTACCATTAACTTGAATGTAATCATACTCCCAATTGAAATCAGTAATTATGGCGTATTCATCTCCTTGGTAGAAGACACCTGAAGATTCGCCCAGAACAAAAGTATCATTTCCAAATTCTCCTGTTAACAAGTCATATTCCGTACCACCAGAATAACCAACAAGGGTGTCATTACCACTTCCACCAATCAAAATGTCACTACCCGCACCACCTACAAGATAGTCATTCCCCAAACCGCCAGATAGATAATTGTCAATACTGTTTCCAATTAGAATATCATCTGCTGCACTCCCGATCGCATTTTCGATGGTGACTTCATAGGCGATGGCTAAATTATTGCTGGCTCTATTAGAAAAACTTCCATCGTAAGAGCCAATAGAACTGAAATTTCCAGGATTGAGGTCAATTATAGCTGAAAGTGCTTGGTTACTTGCATCAATGGTATCGACACCGCCACCATCCCAGATTGTCTGCATAAAGGCTTGATTGGTATCCCAAGCATAAGTAGTATTTTCTGCACGGGTATCATAGTTAGCACCATAAAGATACTGGATTGCAGCAATGTCGTAGAGCATCGGTGTTTCAGGGTTAGCTAAACTACCTGAATGTTCGTTGTATGACATTACGGTGTATTGGTTGCTATCCAATTCAGGATATAAATAAGGTCCCTCAGCACCACCTCCACCTGCATTATAATTACCTGGATGTTTCAACCCTAATGCGTGCCCGATTTCATGGATCAGAGTATCAAATCCATCGGAGCCATTGCTCTGAGTCAGATTTGGACTATAACTATTATTTAGCCAGATATCACCTCCTATTGCATGTTTGCTTGGAAGGTAAGCATGAGCGCTTCCATGTTCCATATTTGCCGTACCAAACCGAATAGTTCCCCCTGCACCAGCGTCTGATACTTCAACAAAGTTTAGTCCCGACACTTCGCTGTAAAGTTGCAATGCTCGTTTCGCTGCTACTTGTTGAGTTTGATTAAAAGCAATGAATTGATATTGCTCCTCAGCATTCAGATCGTAGTAATCTGGGACTGTAGTCATAAAGCTATAGCTTATGGTGTTATCGATCCAACTTAAGCTCGTTCCTAGTAATGCATCGATTTCAGTGGTATAGGATGAAGCAGCTTGAGAGTTCAACTCTGGTGTTAAGTCATTGTTAGACAGACTATGATGGCTGTGGCAATCTAAGTCAGCGGTACTTAAATTGTGTGTATCAACAGTTTGGTGGCTGAGTGAACCAGAATTCAGTGAAGAGTTAGTATCTGGAAACACTGTGAAATCGTTTGCAGTGGTTGAGGATAATAAAGATTCTATCGATGATATTGATGATTGAGCTTTTACTGGAGCTTCTTGGTTAAACAATATAGTTGTAATTCCTATATAGCTGAAATAATCCTTGTTAGTTAAACTTTCAAAAAGCCGATTAGATTTATCCTTGAGGAGATCGGAATTAACTTGGGTGATGATTTGTGAAAAGTTTTTCATGATTGTTTACCACTATTGCAAAATCAAGATTTAGAAATATGTCTGTTCATCCCAAGTTGTGTTAAAAGGTAAGCAATATTAATTCAAAATTGATTTCTTTTGCTCGCACATTCTCACATACAACTTAGTCGATTTAAATCCTTACAATGCTTAGATTAGGGCAAACGGCTAGGTAATTCATTCACCAATTGTGCAAAGATGATTGCAGTTTTGTGCATTCGATTTTGCACAAAATTACATAACCTAGTATTAATTACTTTGGTTCAAGAGGACGTAGGGAATAAAAAATAGGATTAAATACTAATCTGAATTTGTAGAGATTGTTTCCTGAGATTAAATATTGATTTCTTTAAGTCAATTTCGGCTAACTACATTCTCTGCTGAGTAAAACTTAAATTCATCCCACGTTAACCAAGCGTGCCCGAAGGGCATATAAAAACCGTGAGTTTTCTTGATCGTATTCCTGTAAATGTTGCATAAAACTGCATATTTTCACCAAGGCTGAGCTATTCATGTATATTTCTGGTAAGTTTAAAAATAATGCCTAAGTAAGTAGCTATAAAATGACAGATAATTGTATCTTAAATTACTTTTACTCTGCCTTTCACTATTTAAATTATGAATACCAAAAATCAATATAGCAAACTTTTATTTTCGTTGCCTCGGCGACTATACATAAATATAATTAATTGTTTTCCTAGAAAAGATCGATTTATCAAAGTATTATTCCTGGCGACTCTGTTAATTTGTTTATCTTTCGGACAAGTTGTATCGGCACAAAATGCAAATTCACTAGTTGAGCGAGGAGTTAAAGAATACAATACAGGTAATTATCGCGATGCGGTAAAACACTGGCAATCGGCACTAACTAAATACCAAAACCAAAGTCAAAATAATCCTGATGCGACGGCTGTTGTGAATGAAAATTTAGGACGTGCTTATCAGAAATTAGGAGAAAATCAAGCGGCTATTACATCGTTGTCGGCAGCAATTCGCGATTATGAAGCGGTGAAAAATATCCCGCAAGTGGGACGAATGCGGACGGAATTAGCTCAAGTGTACAGTAATTTGGGACAGCCGAAAAAGGCGATCGCCCTTTTATGTGGCAAAGCGGCAGGGATTGAGTTGGAATGCATTCCGGAAAGTGCGGTACAAATTGCCAGTAAATATAATGACAAACCGGGTATTGTTGCAGCATTTGGGGTTCTCGGTGAGGTATATCGATTAATAGGAAATTATGACCGAGCAATTGCGTATTTACAAGCAGCAGAAAAAGTAGTTCCAAATGATTTTTTAGTTTTAAATAGTTTGGGCAATGCTTACACTAATCGCGCTCAATTACTCGAATTACAAGCAACTTCGGCTGCTAAAATTGGTCTTGATGATAAGGGAATTGAATTTAATCGAAAGTCAGCAGCAGATTTCAATCGAGCTACTGAATATTTCAAAAATAGTATAAAACTTGCCCGCGAAGGAAAGCAAAGTTTAGCTGAAATGCGGGGCTTATTAAATTTAATTAAGCTGGCTTCCCATACGGATAAAACGAAAATTGATGATACAACTTTTAAGAATGCTGTTGAAAATGCTTTAAAGCTGCTGGAAAATTTACCAGATTCAGATACAAAAGTCTATGGAGCTATCGATTTAGCATACTTACAACGCTATTCTCAAGGTAATTCACCGTTTACCGATTGTCCAACTCAGTTAGTTTTACGGCAACAAACATTAAGTTTGCTGCAAAAGTCTGTATTAACTAGTAATAATTTAAAAGACAATCGCTTGCAATCCTATGCTAACGGTGCTTTGGGACATTTCTGGGAATGCCGTCAAGATAATCAAAAAGCGTTAACTTATACTCAAAATGCCATTGTTGCAGCAGACAGCAACTTAAATGCAAAAGATAGTTTGTATTTGTGGGAGTGGCAAGCTGGAAGGATTTTAGATAAACAGCAGCGAAACAAATCAGCTATCGAATCCTATCAAAGAGCATTTGAAACTTTGGAAAATATTCGTCTGGATATTTTGACAGCGAAACGCGATGTACAGTTTGACTTTCGCGATGTTGTGCGACCATTGTACCGCACCTTAGCAAAATCGCGGCTGGAACTGTTGCAAGCTGGGGCAATTCCAGACAAACAGCGGAATAAAGAATTATCAAAAGTGGTGAAAACTATCGATGCGTTGAAACTGGCAGAATTACAGAATTATTTTGGGAATGATTGCGTTTTAAGTGGGTTGAATCCCAAACAGGTGGATGAACTTTTGCAAGATAAACAAAATAGTAGGGCTTTTGAAAACACCGTATTTTTGAGTTCAATTATTTTAGATGGTAAAACCGGAATATTATTACAGTCAGCCGATAGCGCAACTAAATTTAAATGGATTGAAGATTCCCAGCAACAAGGTACAGATAAAATAGTTAGCAGCGATAAGTTAGAGAAAAAAATTGCCGAATTTCGCGAGGGGTTAGTTAAAGGAAGAGCAGCAATTAATTACGATACAATAACAGCAGCACAACTGTATGATTGGATAATTCGTCCCTTTGCTGAAGATATCAACGCCGAAAAAGTTAAAACTCTGGTGTTTATCCAGGATGGATTTTTACGTAGCGTGCCAATGGCAGCACTTTATGACAGCCAACAACAAAAATATTTAGTTGAAACCTACGCAATTGCTACAACTCCTAGCTTACGATTAACAGTTACCAAACCAAACCGCAGCAAGCAGAAAGCATTAATATTAGGTTTAACAGAAAAATCCACAATCGACGGAAAGATTTTTCCCGCGCTTGATTCAATTGAAAATGAAATCGACGCAGTTAGAAAACAATTCCCCAATCATACCGACTTAATCGACGAGAATTTTATCCCCGAAAATTTTCAGCAAAAAATCGCACAGACTACATATCCCATCGTACATATCGCCAGTCACGCTCAATTCGGCATTATTCCCGAAGACACCTTTATAGTCACGGGTAAAAACAAAAAACTCACCATCAGTCAATTAGAAAACTCACTGCAAAATCTGAATCAATCCGATAGCGTCGAATTGCTCGCACTTACAGCCTGTCAAACCGCACTTGGTGACGAGCGTGCAACATTAGGATTAGCTGGAGTTGCATTACAAGTAGGAGTTAAAAGTGCCATCGCCTCTTTATGGAATATCCAAGATATATCGACATCCAAACTAGTAGAAGAATTTTACAAAAACTACCGCGAAGGGGGAATGAGTATTGCGGCAGCATTACAAAAAGCCCAAATTAAAATGATTAACGCCAAAAAATTACCTGCATCTGAAGGTATTGATATCAAGTATGATAATCCCGCTTATTGGGCACCAATGATTATTATTGGTAATTGGCTTTAAACAGTTAACAGTTAACAGTAGCAGTTTGTAGCTTGTAGGTTGGGTTAGGGGCACGAAAAAAAATAGGTTTTAACTAATAATTAAACTTTGCCCCGTAACCCAACATCTTTATTTAGAAACTTTAGAGGATGTTTTACCTACAACATCTCGGAAACCTAACCCCCCTTCCCTACGAGGGAATGGGGGTTTAAAAGCCTCTCTCAAAGGCAGGAGAGAGGTTTGGAGAGAGGTTTTTAGTATTTTTATTGACTACTCAGCGAAATCTTCTCAAGATTATCAATTCGTCTTTTAATAATGTTGATTTCGGCTTCACTTCCCGTAAGCATTTCTGATTCTGCCAATTCTTGCACTAAGGTTGAACCACTTTGACTTAATTTACCATTACTTTTTACTTTCAATGCTTCTTCCAATGCTTCATACCACAGTTCATTTTCAGCATAATAATTAACGCTTTCGGGAATTGTAGTAAATTTCTTCTTTGTTAGCGATTGAGTAGGATTAATAACTGTAAATTCTGCACGGTTAATAATTTGTCCACCGGCAGAGTCTGATGAAATTTGCCATAAATACGTTTTACCTACTGTAAGCTCGGGATAATCGCTAGGAAGTTTTAATTTGTTGATTCCTACTACTGTTGGTATTTCTTTAAATTCACCAATTTGTTTAACTCGTGTGGCTGATTCAAATTCAAACAGTCGGAATTCCACGTTTTGAGAATTTGGTGTATACCAAGCCAACATCGGACGTAATGAAGCGGTTTTACCGATAAATGTTTTGGGTGCTAGCAGCGTCAAAGGTATGCTACCATTATCCGGACTACGGGAGCCACCAGCACCAGAATATCCACTCGCAGGTTTGCGATTTTTAGGCTTATATTTAGCATAGGCTGGGACTGCGGTAATTAGGAAAAGCATTCCAATAACTAAGCTTGTAATAGGACGATTTCGCCAAAAGGTTGATTTTTGATGATTCATGATAATTACGACTTACCATATAGTTTTCTAGAAAAAGACAACAAAAATATAGTACAGGTTACGTAAATATACAATTCTTAAAGAATAAATTTAATCTTTCAAATAAGAAAATATACTTAAAATTCTTTAATCGGTGTCCAGCTAAGTTCGCAGATTGTTCCCTTTGGAGAAAGTGATTCCCGTTTAAATTCTCCTTTTAACTGTTTGGCAAGTAATTTACAATTTTTTGTACCTTTATTTTCCAGTTGCGATTTAATTCCAACACCGTTATCTTTCACCCACAATTTATATTTTTTTGGAGAATATTCACCGGATGCTTGAACTCGCTTTACTCCTTGAGCGTGTTTGCCAACGTTACACAAAGCCTCTTCCAAAAACAAACAGATACTGCGTTTTTTTTCTCTGCTTAAATATTTATCGTCAATCGGATCGAAATTACGAATTTTAACTTTTAATGTTTGAAAATATTCAAAATCGTTACGCTCTAAGGTACTTGAATAAACTTCATATAATAAATCGTGAAGCGGTCGATTTAAATCCAAAATTAGTCCACTACCTAAACGTAAAACTTCTTCTTTTGCTAATGCTTCTAACTGAAGAAAATCGCCGATGGCTCGAATTTCTTTATCCAGTTTTTCAAATTGCTCAACTAGTTTTTCGGATGGTATATCTTGAGCGCGTATATGCTTTAATCCATAAGCAAGGGTTTGCAAAGGACCATTATGAATTACAGCAAAAGTGTATTTAATCGTGCTGAGACGTTCGTTAATTTGCGATCGCAAAAATTTATCGTGCTGAAAAAATGCAAAAGCACTCAAACCAACCCCGTTTAGTATCAGCAAATTGGGTGCGATAGGAATCCATATACCCCACAACCACAGCATTATCAAACCGTAAGTAAACAAGCAAATCCCAGCTACACCAACACTCAGTAAATTTATCCATACAGATTGGGTCATTCTTCCCAGAGCAATCGGCATAAAACCCCAAAGAGCTATCCATATATACTCACTTATATCTCCCCAACTGCTTAACATCGGACGACTATCTATTATATAACTAAGAATTTGACTGACAACATGAGCATGATAATCAACCCCGTAAATTTGACCGCTTAACTTCAAACTCGGCAAAGCAGAAGTGTAAAATATATCCCCAGCGCTCATATTACGGTTGCCTATTAAGATAATGCGATCGCGCAATAATTTAGCATCAACTTTATCGTTGAGAATATCCCGCATCGACACAACAGCAAAAGGGTTGCGGCTGTTGCGGAAGTTCATCAAAATTGATAATCCACCATCTTTAAGATCGATATATCCGCCAAAATTTTGACTAATTTGCGGTAATTCTTTGCCGCGAATCATAATTGTATTCGGATCGTTTATCCCCGTTTGCAATTCAGTTCCTTCTGCAATAAAGTATTGAGTAACTAATTGCAACCCTAAAGAATATTTATCTTCGTCTATATTTTTTGGATTCGGTGTATACAATAAATAGCGGCGATTTTTACTATCCTTATCAATACGTAAATCGGCAAATCCAACTTGTTCGGGTAGTAAACTTTGATGTGGAGGAATTTCCCCAGGTGGTAAAATTTTTTCAATTCCAATAATGTTCTTATTTTTCTGGAATACCCGCTTCAGTTGTTCGCTACCGGGTTCAACGGGAACATTTTTGAACAAATCCAAGCCAATAGCTCTGGGTTTATAAGTTTCCAGCTTATTGAGTAACTCTGCAATTTTGCCATCGGGAACCGGATATTTACCAATCGATTGAATATCCCGTTCGTCTATTCCCACAATTATTACACGTTCGTCGTGCTTTTCTTGCGGACGCAAACGCAACATCGTATCGAGCAGCATCCCTTCCAAAGGCTGCAATCCTCCAGTCATGCGGATTAAGATCACCACAACCGCCACCATTATTCCTGGAGGAGCAGCCCGCAACCACAACTCGAACTCTTCGTAAATGCGACTCCAAATTCCCCTTTTCATTATCAATCAATTAACCCTTCATCTCGGGCACGAATTTCGGTTTGGATTCGCAGATTCTTACCACTTTGCTTGCAGTCTTCAGGATATACTTCCACAACGTCCTGAATCTTTGTCCAGTAAGTCCGTACCGCTCGTTCTGATTTATACATTCTTTTGGCAATTTCTTTATCTGTCAAACCTTCTTCAAAAGCAAATCGTAAAACATCCACCCATTCCGGCTTTAATTCGATTCCGGTTTTAATATCTTTTGTATGAGTTGCGCCGCTAAGTGTTAAATTAGCCCGCATCAACATTTCATCTTCGGGTAATCCTTTATCAGCGATCGCAAATCCACCTTGATGATTATCAATCTCGTGCTTAATGCGGATTAACGCTTTCACGTAACTGGTTTGAACTAGAAAATTTTGATCGGGATATTCTTTGAGTAAAGTTTGCAAAAGTTGAATTCCCGAATCAATTTCTGCTCTTTCTCCCAGGGTATTAGGAATCGACAAATCCATCACAACCAAATCTAACTGACGAGATTGAATTATAGATAATGTCTCTTTTACCGTTTGAGCTTTAATAATATCGGCTTGAGGATATTCGCGACGTAACACATCAAGAGTACCAGTTAAAATTAACTGATGGTCATCTACAACAAGAATGTTCAGTTCTGTATTCACTGATAAATCCTCGTAAACTTGTTGTTCTTGGAGTTTAATTAATACCATCTTTTTAGTTGTATTCATTCAAATTGAAACTTTCCTTAAACTTTACCGAAAAGCATTCCCTTGTCATAGTTACAATTTTCAACGTCAAGCTACTTACTGAATTCCCCTAATTTTAATTGGAGATGCATCTTTAACCCATGCACAAAAGTGCAAATAAAAATAGGACTTACGCAAAGCCCTTGTTTTTAGACATACGGAATGTCAGAATTTCTTTGTGGATTTCAATGTGGAAACATGACTAATCAAGGACTTATACCAGTTGTTGTTAATGGTGCTGCGGGAAAAATGGGTAGGGAGGTGATAAAAGCTGTGTCGGAAGCACCAGATATGGATTTGGTGGGTGCTATTGACACAAGCCCCGAACATCAGGACAAAGATGCGGGAGAGTTGGCTGGTTTAAGCGAACCTTTGGAAGTTCCGATTACCGACCAAATGGAAGGAATGCTGGCGTTTGCTTCTCAAGGGAGACAGCCTGGAGTTGTGGTTGATTTTACACATCCAGATTGCGTATACGATAACATTCGCAGTGCGATCGCCTATGGGGTACGTCCCGTTGTGGGAACTACTGGGTTAAGTCCGGAAAAACTCAAAGATTTGGCAGATTTTGCCGATAAAGCTTCTACTGGTTGCTTAATCATTCCTAATTTCTCGATTGGGATGGTATTGCTTCAACAAGCCGCAGTTACAGCATCACAATATTTTGACCACGTTGAAATTATCGAACTGCATCACAACCAAAAAGCAGATGCACCCAGCGGTACCGCGATTAAAACTGCTCAAATGTTGGGAGAATTGGGTAAAACTTACAACCAAGCTATAGTAAATGAAACCGAACATATAGCAGGAGCGCGGGGAAGCCAAGCCGATGAAGGAATAAGAATTCATAGCGTTCGCTTACCGGGGTTAATTGCCCATCAGGAAGTTATTTTTGGCGCATCCGGTCAAATTTATACTTTACGACACGATACCAGCGATAGAACTTGCTATATGCCGGGAGTTTTATTAGCAATTCGCAAAGTTCTTCAGCTAAAGTCGTTAGTATATGGATTAGAGA
Organism: Calothrix sp. CCY 0018; assembly: GCF_963920925.1. Classification (NCBI taxonomy): domain Bacteria; kingdom Bacillati; phylum Cyanobacteriota; class Cyanophyceae; order Nostocales; family Calotrichaceae; genus Calothrix; species Calothrix sp. CCY 0018. The sequence continues at coordinate 28,677 of NZ_CAWUDI010000049.1, forward strand.
AGATTCTTTAATCTAAGAGGATGTTTAAAAGTATTGTGTTTAACTCGAAATATTGGAAACCTAACCCCCTACCTTCTTCCTTATAAGGGAATGGGGTTTCAAAACCTCTTAAATACTCAGAGAGAGGTTTCAAGTATGATTGTTGACTTACATAGCATCCTCTAAAATCCAAAAGAAACGCATCCGTTGTTAAAATCCAAAATCCAAAATCTAAAATCTAAAATGCTTGTCCCATTGACACGCGCGAAGTTTGAACAATTGATTCCCCTAATTGCAACTGGTTCGCAGTACAAATACTATTGGGGGAAATTTTCCGATTTTTTGCGACGGTTATTAATATCTGTAGCTATTGCTACTGTAATTTTACTTATAGAGGTAATTTTACGGCTTCCTTTAGGCCCAGTTATATTTTGCTTGGGACTTGTGGGGGCACTTTACTGGTTATGGGGGCCTGTATTATGGGCCAGTTTGCGAAATGTTAAATTCCGTCGTTCCAAATACGCTGGTTTTTTTCGCGGTAGAGTCTTGGACTGGTGGATTACAGAAGAATTAATTGGTACACAAGAAACCGTAAATAATAAAGGCGATTTAGTAATTGTAGAAAACCGAGAAAAACGGATTAATTTGGAAGTCGGAGACGAAACCGGATTTACCGCTTTACTCAAAGCACCATTACAAGTTTCCCACAAGAACATAAATCGGGGTCAGATAGCAGAAATGTTGGTAATGTCGAGCAGTCCCGATTTGAGCAGAATCGAAGAAATAACCGACATATATATTCCCAACCGCAACTTATGGGTGAGCGACTATCCTTTTTTACGGCAAGATTATTTCAAAGAAGTAAGTCGCCGCATTTACGATGATAGAGAAGAAAGAAGGAGCAACCGTCGCCGTCGTCCACCCAGAGAAAGAAGCAGAGAAGTTGATAGATACTCCGATGATTACGATGAACCGGAATCTCCCCCCCAAGAAGGAAGCAGCGAGATTGAGAAATATTACGATGATGACGAGCGGCAACGTCCACCCAGAAGAAGCAGAGTTGATAGAAAACCTATTTATGACTCGGAAGATGACTGGTAATAGGAGTTAGGAATTAGGAGTTAGGAGTTTTTTATTCAACCTTTAACTTTTGACCTTTAACTTTTGACCTTAAATTCATTCCAACAATTCCGCAAGGTCTTCCAAAGGATATTCGGGTTCTTCGGGAGAGAATTCAACACAGATTCTCACCTTTCCCTTTTTCCAACCTCTAGCACCTAACTTTAAAATTTCACAATCAATACCTTCATCAAATAAAGATGCTTCTGGCATCTGAAAACTAATATATTTCTGTATAACTTCTAGCAATTCTAAAACTTTAAAAGTGGAAGAAATTTCCAGATTTCCAGAATTTTCCGCGCTAACAGATATAACTTCGTTACGTTCCAATCGCTCAAACTGTTTTTCCATGCTAATTTTTTATACTTAAATAATTCGCTTTACCAAAATTGGGATTTTGCCTGTTCTTATAATTGATGAAACATAAAAGTAGAAGTCGGTAGACGGTCATTATATATCCTAAGCAATTATTTAGTCATACCAAATTGTCTAATTTTCAGATGTTATTACATTTACCTTTATCAATACTTTGCAATAGTTTGAATAAAGTATGAAGCTAAAATTTTTTATAAGTATTTTGCAAATTTACCACGCTTACGTGCAAGTTAAACAACTATCACATGACGTTGGGAAGTAAACTATCTTAAATTACTATTTTGAGAATAAATTATACAAATTTTGTTGTGTAAATATACAAACTATCACAAGCATTTAAGCTTATTTTTTAATCCTAAATCACTATCTAAATAATAACTTTTACACTTAATAGTTGGTATTTAGATGTATTTAAATTTATTTCTTAGTAGCACTATCGGTATAGTGACTGTAACGCTTTTAGCATTCGGCGTACTGCAATGGTTTCATGTACCTGCTGGTAATTTTCTTGATTGGGTAATTGGAGGTGCAAGTTTTTGGTGGCTTTTGGTAATTGTTACCGTACCTTGGAACGTTCATTTCAAAGCCAAAGAAACCTTATACAATGCAGAACAATCTATTGAAAAACAAATTCCAGTAGATGAAAAACAATTAAAATACGTCAAAGTTTTAGTAAAACGTTCGTTAATAATTGCGGTTTTTTTACATATATTATCTACAATCGGTCTTTATACATTAGCTGCTACTGGTATCAGTGCTGTTGGCTATATTAGTTCCGGTGCAGCATTATTATTGACGGGTTTGCGTCCAGCTATTAGCGCTTACGAATATTTATACGCACGATTAACAAACATTGGTAGAGAATTAAAATATCCTCGCGAAGATATTATAGAATTGCGTCATCGTTTTACCAGTGTTGAAGAAAGTGTTCGACGCATGGAACAACAGCTTAACCCAGAAAACCCCGACTCTTTAGCAGCGAAACAAAAAGCTTATTCACAAGAGACTCGTAGAGAATTGGCAACTATTGCAGCAACAATAGAAGAATTAAGAGCAACAAACCTTGGGGAACACCAACGTTTATCCCAAGAATCAAAACAGGCGATCGCACAACTTTCCACCGACGGGCAATTTCTAGAACACGTGCGCGAAATCATTCGATTTTTTAAAGCGGCTTAGTTTTGCAAGTCAAGGAAATGCAGCTTGTAGAGAAGCTATGTAGCGCGTGTCTACATTTTTCGCTCTCATCTAATTTTGTTAAAAGCATCTAAAAGCCTATGCTAGTTATGGGAGGAGTTGATTTTTTACAACTTCTACCGATGACAGTTTCTAATTCACATTAGGAATTAACACAAAATTCTTTGCGTAAGGCTTTTTTATAATGTCTATAACAGAACACAAAATAACAGTAGATTCACTAGAATGGTTTTATCGACAAGTAGAACCAGTAGGTAGAAGCGATTTATTCCCAGTTTTATTGCTGCACGGTTTAGTATCCCAAAGTTATAGCTGGCGCAACATCATGCCGGGATTGGCACAGCAAGGTAACAAAGTCATTGCCCCAGATTGGATTGGTTCAGGTTTTTCAGCCAAGCCAGAAAAAAGAGATTTTGGTTACACTCCAGAAGCATATATTACAGCTTTAGATGGTTTTATTGAAACATTAGAACTCGAACGTTTTTCTTTGGTAGTTCAAGGTTTTTTAGGTTCAGTTGGCTTACAATATGCTCTACGTAACCCCGAAAAAATCGCCAGCATAATTATACTCAACACGCCAATTTCATCGACAGCTAAATTACCTTGGAAAATCAAACAAATGGGTTTACCTTTAGCCGGTGAAATGATGACACAAGATCCACTATTGGTTGACAGAACTTTAGAAGGTGGTAGCCGTTACGTCTATAAAGATAAAGATTTAGATATTTATCGCAAACCATTTTTAAAAGCTTCCGCTACAGGAAGAAGTTTATTAGCAACAATTCGGAATTTGCAGCTAAATACGGCAATGGAAGAAATAGAATCTGGATTTAAAGAATGGGAAAAACCGATTTTAATTCAGTGGGGAAAAACCGATCCCTGGTTAAACGTAGAAATGGCAGAAAAATTTGCTGATTCGGTATCCGATGCTCAAATAGTCACAATCAACGACGTAGCACATTATGCCCAAGAGCATCATCATGAAGTAATTTTGCAAGACATGAAACCCTTTGTGCGTAGGAGTTGAGGGGGAAAAGGGGATGGGGAGATGGGGGGACAAAACAATTACCAATTACCAATTACCAATCCCCCATGCCCGATGCCCAATGCCCCATTCCCTAGATTACGAAAAATCTTTCATATCAGCAGTACGCAATGATATTTGTTGAGTGCGATTACCTCTTCGGACTTTTAATTGTAAATTTTGACCTACACCGCTATTTTCAACTATATTGAGCAATTCTTCGCCTTTACTAATGGGTTTTCCATCAATAGCAACAATTACGTCTCCTATACGGATACCTGCTGTTGCTGCTGGAGAGTCCGGTATAACTCTTCCTATTAAAATACCTGTTACTTCCGGTACTTGAATCGGAGAATTTGGATTAGCATTGATTTGTCGGGCTTTATCGGGGGTTAAATCATCCATTCCTATGCCTATAAACGGATGAGCAACTCTGCCGTTGCGCTCTAATTCGCTGGTAATTTGCTTGGCTTTGTCAATAGGAATGGCAAAACCAATGCCCATTGCATCGGCACGAATAGCCGTATTTATACCGATAACTTCGCCTCTATCGTTTAATAAAGGACCGCCGGAGTTTCCGGGATTAATTGCCGCATCGGTTTGAATAAACTCCAAACGCTTCGACGAAATACCAACTTGAGCGCTGGGGCGTTTCAAAGTACTGACAATTCCCAAAGTTACCGTATTGTCGAAACCCAAAGGATTTCCTACGGCGATCGCCCAATCTCCAACTTGAACGTTACTGGATGAACCCAAGGTGGCAACTGGTAAATCGTTGGGGGCGTTAATCTTCACAACGGCTAAATCGGTGACTTCATCGGCACCTTGGACTTTACCTTCAAATTTGCGTCCATCTTTGAGACTTACCGTTACTTTGTCGGCTTTATCAACTACGTGAGCGTTGGTTAAAACTAACCCGCTTTTGTCAATAATAAAACCAGAACCTAAACCGCGTAATTCTTCCGGAGGCAAGTTTCTAGGTAAAGAATCGCCGAAAAATCTCCTAAAAAATGGGTCTTCCGTAAAAGCTTCAGGAATACGACGACTTACCTGCCGTTCGGTATCAATACGAACTACTGCCTTGCCAACTTTATTAACTGCCGCCGTTACAAAGCTACTGCTTCCAATTGCAGCAGCACTTGAGGGCTTTTGGGCGATCGATTGCGAATCAACTGATATTGGTGCAGATTCTGCTTGCGAAGGTAATACCAAGAGAGTATTAACACTTAGCAAAACCCCAATAATTATTGCTAATAAATGCGTACTTAGTTGTCTTATAGACTTAGAAAAATGTGTAATTTTCATCACCAAGACCGTTCTTCAGCCTGATTGTTAGTTATTCTTGAGAATTATCTTTAAAGTAAGCGATACATTTTCAAGTTTTGATCGCCTCAAATTTGAGTTTCGTTATTTTAAGCCCTAATACTTAGCTATAGAGCATTAAACGAAGCTTACCTACGCTTCAATCTACTAATGATATTAGCAAAAATTGGGTTTGCGTTTTCTCTTCCTAGAAAGTGTCGAAGCTTGCAATCATCAGTTAATTTTGGGATTGCAAAAGACTATCGTGACTGTTTGCCCTTTGCGCTAGGATTGTAAGTACTGCCTCAACCCCGAAAATAGCCCATGAATGGAACTTCAAAACAAAACGAACCAATACTGAGTGACATTAACAACACTGAAATCCCAGAGCATAATCATAAGCACTCAATTCACAATCACGTTCATAGCGAAGAGTCTTTGCGAAAAATAGTTAATCGGCTATCGCGTATAGAGGGGCACGTTAGAGGAATTAAATCTATGGTGCAGCAAAACAGTCCTTGTCCTGATGTATTGTTGCAAATTGCAGCTGTTAGAGGTGCAATTGATAAGGTAGCAAGGATTGTTTTAGACGAGCATCTAACGGAATGCGTTGCTAGAGCGGCAAAAGACGGCAATATTGATGCTGAGATGGAAGAATTAAAAGCGGCTTTGGATAGGTTTTTACCTTAAACAGTAATTTTCCAGTTAATTCAGGAAGCTATTCATAGGGTGTATATTTTTAAATAGCTCAAAAAAATCTCAATGAGTTTAGAAAAATATAGATTTCATTATTATTTCAGTGGTAATTCAGATCGATCGCTGATTCTTTTTTTGCACGGCTTTATGGGTAATACCGATGAATTTAACCAAGTCATATCTTTATTAGTTGATGACTTTCATTGTTTAAAAATCGATCTTCCCGGACATGGAAAAACTCAAGTTTTAGATGATGATTGCTATACAATGGCAAAAACTGCCGAGGGATTAATTAATTTATTAGATGAATTAAAAGTTAAGCAATGTTTCTTAGTTGGATATTCAATGGGTGGAAGATTAGCTTTATATTTAACACTTCATTTTTGCCAATATTTTGATAAAGTTATTTTAGAATCTGCTTCTCCTGGTTTATTAGTAGAGCTAGAAAAATTAGAAAGAGTAAAGCGAGACCAACAAATAGCTAGAAAGTTGGTGAGAAGCATTGAAAAAGATGATTTCAGAAAATTTTTAGATAATTGGTACAGTCAACCGATTTTTGGCAATATAAAAAATCATCCACAATTTGATCGGATGATAGAAAATCGTTTACAAAATAATCCCGTAAAATTAGCTAAATCGCTGCGGTTAATGGGTACGGGAGTTCAACCATCTTTATGGGATAGTTTACAAAAAAATAAAGTTCCTTTGCTTTTGCTAGTAGGAGAAAACGATCAAAAATTTGTTGATATAAATACAAAAATGGCTGAGCTTAATCGGTTATGTGAATTGAAGGTTATTAAGAATGCATCTCATAATATACATTTAGAGAATACACCTATTTTTGTAGAAAATATTCGATATTTTTTTAATTAAAGGTACATATTTGTATCACCTGAGAATTATGTACACAAATCACGATTAAAACAGTGCGTTAGGCGCGAAACAAACATATTTGTAAAAACTCAAATTAATCCATGACTTACGCAAAGCCCCCCCAAATTAGCGGGGGGTTGGGGGGATCTTAAATGTCTGGAACACTATATTTTTCGTTATTGTTGCGTAAGTTCTATAATCATCGCACCATAACACACCCTACAAGGCATATTTTGAATTATTTTAATCATTGCTGAACTTTATTTATATTCACCGCGCTTAATTCTTCTTTCAAAACTTTCTGATAAATTCTTGGTAAACTACTACTTACCGAATTAGTTTCTATGCCGTATCCCAAACTTGTCCAGGTAGGAGAAAGTATTTTTAAAACTTTGTTTACTTTCCCTTGTCGCAATAATTGAGGAATACTAACTCCCCATTCTTTAGAATCATTCAACCAACTGTGAACCACTCTATCTTGATATTCTGGTTCAAAACTATAGCTAGCCCAAAACATCATTGGCATAGGTTGTTCTGGATGATAGCGCTGAGCAATTTTAAACCAAGTGGTATTAATAACTTGATATCTACCAGCAGCAGTAGAACAATTTCCGGTATTTGGCCCGATGGGAATTCTGACGCATTTTTCCGGATGGCGACTTAAATTGCTAACGTGTTCCCCACCATACAAAATCGAGTAAGGACGCTTGCTGCTAGCTTCACTTGCCGAGATAGTCCGCATCAAAGCGCGGATATATGGGTCCCCCCCTTCCATCATTAAAGGCGGCTGTCTCTTCTGAAATACCGGGTCGCTATTCGGTTCCAAACTACCGTGAATGTACCATTGAAACATACAGACAAAAGCCAAAAGAGCAGCTACAGGTCCGATAATTTTTTCAATGCCTTTGAAGTGAAAACCTTTAAGAGTTTGACTCATCGATATTAATTAAAATAGCCACATAACGAATAACAACAACAATAAATCCGACGATTCCGGCAAAGTTTTAATCAAACCGGATTATCGAACAAGAACAAGTTTAATTCTAGCAACGATTATTTTTGCGTGACTGCGAGATTATTTTGACAGGGGAAGAGGGGGGTAGATGGGGAAGAGGGGGAAGAGGGGGTAGAAAAAACTCTTAACTCCTAACTCCTAACTCCTAACTCCTAACTCCCAACTCCCAACTCTTTTAATCCAAAATCCAAAAGACACGCATCCGTTGTTAAAATCTAAAATCCAAAATCCAAAATAGAATTAGGCAACTGCTGCAAATAATTCTGTAAAACTTTTAGCAGCAGCGTCTTCTTTAGAAACAATTTCTACAATTTTATTGTGGGAAGCTGGTTCAAAGAGTGATTCTACACAAACTTGGGCTACTTTTTGGCGGGGAATATTACCGTCAAACATTGTATCCGCACTCTGCATGACGATAGGATTGCTGTTGTCTTCGTTTTTCAAGCCACCGGGACGCACTATTGTATAAGTTAAACCACTTTTTTGAATGTATTCTTCTGCTTGTTTCTTCCAAACCAAAATTAACCAGAATAAATTTAGCGGATGGAACAGCTTGGAAGTGCATAAGGAAGAAACAAACGTAAAATGCTCTATCCCTTTAGCTTTGGCAGCATCCACCAAATTTTTTGTACCTTCGTAATCTACTTTATAAGGCCCGGTGGGATCGAAACTTGGTGCTGCACCAGTCGCACATAACAACACGGTGCTATCTCCTAAAGCAGCAGACAAATCTTGTGCTTTCAAGACATCACCTTGCACTAAGTCCACTACATCAGGCAAAATACTTCTAGCTTTTTCTAAATCTCTTACTAATGCACGAACCGGAATATTACGCGCTACCAACTCTTGCACGATGCGCTTTCCCGTTTCACCTGTTGCCCCTGCTACAAAAGCTTTCATGTCTACCCCCAGATTGGGAAACTTATATCACTATCTTTCGTTCTCTATTGTAGAGATTAGGTGAACTTTATTGCACATTGTTAATCTTTTGATGAATTTACCTTATTGATGCGAAACATTTCATCTAGGATGGGAATTATTATTTTATCTAAAGTTAAAAGTATACAGGAATGCACTTATGGTTTCAATTAATCGAAAGTATAAACCTGATGAAACAAGGGAAACAATTATATCTGTGGCATCAACTATATCTGATACCCAACATTTGCCCTTAAAGGTAGATTTACAGGAGGAAACTAAATTTTCTTGCACGTTTCGCGACTGCATGGCATTATCTGCATCAGCTCCAATTGTTGCAGAATATCTGAGTAATCACTCCGAATGGTTTGTTCGTTGCGCTCAGCCGATGAAAGTGCAACCTTTAGGAGAAAATGGCTATGAATTAACAATCGGTCGTTTTGGCTCTTTTGGTTACGAGGTAGAGCCAAAAATCGGTTTAGAACTTTTACCTGCCCAAGAAGCTGTTTACTGTATTCGCACCATACCTATTCCCGACTATCAGCCTGCTGGTTACGATGTAGACTATCGCGCATCACTACAGCTAGTTGAAAACGAAAACGAAGATGATACCGTTCAACCAACCCCAACAACAAATGTTGAATGGGAATTACATCTAAACGTTTACGTTGAATTTCCTAACTTTATTAAACGCTTACCTCAATCTTTAATTCAAAACACTGGCGATCGCCTGCTCAATCAAATTGTTCGTCAGGTGTCTCGCCGTTTAACACGCAAAGTTCAAGAAGAATTTCATCAATCTTTAGGCATACCTTTTTCACATAAATCTAAAAAAGCATGAGAGACGAAGGATGAAGTATGAAGGATGAAATAAATCTTCCTTCATACTTCATACCTTATCTAAGCTTTACTCAGAATTTTCTGCACAATTTGCACGCCACTGATAGCCTGCCAGGTAAACAACCCCAAAATAGTAAAATTCAAAAGAATATGAGTCATCCGTGCCCAATTAGCTCCTTTTTGCATAAACGGAGATAGAGAAGCGGAAAAACCAATCAAAGCTGTCATACCAAGCCCAGCTAATAAATGGGGACCAACAAATAATTTACCATTATTAATATAGGTAACAGCCATCCCACCAATGGAACCCGATACCATTAGTGCTAACAATAAAGAGCCTATTTGAAAGTGTTTGATATTGTACTTACCTTTAATAAGTTCTTTCTTCTCTTCACCCGTAGCACTTCTAGTACGCTGTACCTTTAAACCTAAATAAGCCGCATAAAGCGTGCATAATAGTAACGCCCACATTAGCACGGGATGAAAAAATTGCATCCAGTATTTAACTTCCGGTGAAAGCTCCATCGTGTTCTCCCCAATACTTAAATCTTCATAAAAATTAGCATAGCGCGTCGCGGGAATAGGGAGTAGGGGATGGGAAAATAGAATTGGGCATTGGGGATAGGGCATTGGATAAATAGTTAGGAGTTAGGAGTTAGGAATTTCTCCCCCCTCTCTTCCCAATCCCAACAACTAACAACTAACGACTAACGACTAACGACTAACAACTAACTAAACAATGAGTCAAAATAATGCTTCGCTACTTGAGGCGGCTAGAAGTGGCGATATAAAAAGGGTGCAAAATTTTTTAAGTACGGGTGCTTCCGCGAGTGTTAACGATAAGGATGGCACTACAGCGTTGATGTTTGCAGCGAATTCTGGCTATACGGAAATTGTCAAAGTACTACTCGATTCGGGTGCAGATATTGATTGCAAAAGAAAACGTTATGGTTTAACGGCTTTAATGTTAGCTTGCTCCGCAAAACAGCTTGACATTGTACATATATTAATTTCAAAAGGTGCCGATATAAATGCCGTTAATGAAGACGGCAGCACGGCTTTGATGATAGCTGCTCTCAAAGGTTATAGTCTTATAGTCCAAGCTTTAATAGATGCTGGGGCTAATGTAAATCTTCAAGATAAAGATAATGATACAGCTTTACAATTAGCTATAAAACATGGACATTCCAATATAGTAGAAATTTTAATCAAAGCAGGTGCTCAGGTAAATCTTCTCGATGAAGAAGACGAAACGTTATTAATACTAGCCGCAGAAAAAGGAGATTTGGGAGTAGTTGAAGCGCTATTAACTGCGAATATTGATGTAAATGAAAAAAATACTGATGGAGAAACGGCTTTATCTGTTGCCGTTGCGGGGGGACATACTCCTGTAGTGGCGAGTTTGGTAAATAAAGGTGCTGATGTAAATTCCCAAGATAAAGATGGAGAAACACCTTTACATATTGCAGTTGTCGAAGGTTTCACAGAAATTGTTGAAGTACTTCTTAATAATGGTGCGGATGTTAATCAAAGAAATAATATAGGCGATACACCTTTACTTGTTGCAAGTTTGCAGGGATACAGCACCATTGTCAAAGCACTTTTAAAACAAGGTGCGGATGTAGAAACAACTAATTTGGCTGAAACACCGTTAACCTTAGCAACAATACAAGGAAACACGGAAACGGTAAAAATATTATTAGAATATGGTGCTGATGCTAATATTCAATTGAAAGATGGCAAAACCCTATTAACCGAAGCTACAAAACGTAATTTTAAAACAATAACTCAAGAATTATTAGCCCACGGTGCCGACATTAATTTTAAAGATGGAAACAGCGCTACAGCATTGATGTGGGCAACATCGCTGGGTTATCTAAAAGTAGTAGAAGTTTTATTAAAAGCTGGTGCGGATATCACTTTAAAAAATCGAGGTGGTTATACTGCCTTAATGCTTGCAGAATTTAATCATTATCCAAGTATCGTCAAAATGTTGAAAGCTGCCGCAGCGCAGGAGTAATAAAGGTATGTCCTAATGTCAAGCGCGGACACGCTGAACCGCACCTTCGGTGAACGCTAACGGACACGCTCCGCTAAAGTAGTAAGTAGCTCTAGCTCTCAATCTAAGTATATGAGGACTAAAGTCCTTACTACAAACCGGAATCAAAATTATTTTAAATATAGAATTCTTACGAAATTATATTTATTTAGTTTGAGGTATAACATAGTACAAATTATTGTTATATATTCAAATCACAAATGAACGCTAATCATCTACCAGTAAATTCGGGTTTACCTTTGCATCCTGCTAAAGATGTAAATTTAGATGTTTTTAACTCTATCCAAGGTCCCGATTACAAGCAAGGCAAACCTGTAGAAGATATGAAACGATTATTTAACAAACAAGTAATCGTTGATGATGAAACTTTGTTAGATATCGAAACAATCAAAGTACCCGGTTTTATTGGTATTGCAGATGAGGAGATAGTTACAAACTCTCAAGGAGAAACCGTTTCGGGACATAAAGATATTGTCCAGTTTCTTGAAAAATACGGTTTGCTTGTTTGCACTTTTCAATATAATAAAGACCGTTATGGAAAAGAAATCGATTTACGTCGAAGTCCGCAAAGTTACTCTGAAATCAATGATTTGATGGAAATTTTCATCAAAAATGAAGGGCATCATTCTGGGATAATTGTACCAGCAATTAGGAAAGGTGAAAAACAAGCTTTTGCGTCTTTTAACGAACCGGATAGCTATCATAATGGTTTATACGGTAAAAGCGGATTTATTGCAGTAGCCCAAAATTTAGTTTTTCCCGAATTTGTCACACAGCAGCAGCAAAAAGGTTACAGCGACAGCATTATCTGTTGGATGGCTTTGATGAATCCGTTTGTAAAATTTTCCCAAAACGATTTTAATGGGGGAGATCCGACTGGCGTTATTGATCGAGCTAGTCTGACGGAATTTCTCAAAAATTGTGCTTTAGCTAGCCTTGGTAATGAGAGCGCGATCGCCTTTCTCAACGATGCAAAAAATAAAGCTTATTGTGCTGAATTTGTTTATATTAGTCTAAATACTCCTGTTTATCCCTTTAATATCAAAGGTTTAACGTTATTGTTGAATGATGAAGGTAAAGCCAAAGAAATCCTCGCAATTCAAGAAAAACAAAATCGCAGACAAAAAAATATCCTTAGCGATCGCAGCACAAATCCAGAATTTCAAGCTTTTAATATCCAAATGCCAGTTGTACCGCAGGATTTACCATCTTTGAACGTACTCATGGCAAATAACGGCATCAATATAGATTCCAACAGCATTCCTTTTCCACCTTTTACACTGTCTCAAGTATTGCGTCGCGCTTTCCGCACCTTGTTACCTCGTCACAAAGACGTTAATAACCCCAAAATTATAGAAGCACAAGTAAAGCTTTTTGGATATTTAGAACCTTTAATTTTGAAACAATTAGGACTTGATAAACCTTCTAATGGCGGAGTTTCGGAAGCAGCAACCGTAGAAAGACAAGAGAAAATTAAAGGAGTGCAAGAATTTATCACTTTTATAAAATCGCAACTGCAACAAAATTATAATAATTACGCCGGACTTGATGCTGTTGTCGATAAAATTATGCAACAAGCTGATGAATTAGTAGGTGCCAATGATACGAAATATTTTGTTCCACCGCGTATTTATGTAGACTTGGGACAAAATGACGATGATGGTAACTTGCCTCAAGGTTGGGGATTTAAGTTAAATACTTTAGGGGCATTAATTTATCGGGGTGCAATTCGAGATATCGCCGTAAATCCTCCAGAAACACCTCCAGAGATTCCAGAAACACCCGAAACCCCAGAAACTCCCCCCGACAATAATCCTCCGCGTCGGAAATCGGAGATGAGGTAATTTTCAGTTAGCAGTATTAACGTAGTTGTAGGGTGTGTTGTCGCTCCGCGCAACGCACCATTAATTTTTTTGCATAACTAAACTTGAGAAAGTTAAAATTTTATGGATGTTGAAATGCTCAGAAAATATTAGCTACTGTAAATATGAATATAGAGCAATGGCAGCAATTCTTAAAACACTACAGCATCGAACTTTTAGACGAATACTCAAACATCGAAGTTGATGAAGAAGTTTATCAAAATCAATGGATGGGCTATGAAGCCGCAACCGAAACACAGATAGTTGAAGCCGAAAAACGTCTTGGTATAAGTCTTCCAAATTCCTTGCGTAACTTTTATCTCGTAACTAATGGCTGGCGAGAAACTGGTTGTTTTATTTATGATATTCTTCCAGTAGAAGAGATTGATTGGCTGCGAATACGAGATTCAGATTTATACGGTATTGCTTGTGAGTTAGAAGAAATCCAAGCTACTTCCAACGAACACCGTTATCAACAGGGAACGCAAGTTAAAAGAAGCCTAGCCATTAGTTCTTGGGAAGATGCAGCCATTTGGCTTTTAGATCCAGCAGAACAAAATGCTCAAGGTGAATGGGCTGGGGGACGTTGGGCTTCGTGGAATCCTGCAATGAAGTGGACAGCAACAAGTTTTGCTGAGTTAATGAAACTGGAGTTAGAAGACTTTATTCGTTTGCGGGATGGTGAACAGTGAATAATTTCTTTCATTGCGTTTGTTGCGTTCATTTCGATATTTTTGTAAAATCTATGTGAAACAAGGCATAAGGCTAAACATGAGTCTTTCTAAATCAGAACCATCCGGAGAAGCTATTGTACCGAAACCAGAAGATGTAGCTTTAGCTATTAATAGCAGTAAGATTTTGGCATCATATTTACATAAACAACAAGATAATGAGGCTGTAAAAATCCTGCTACCTGGTGATGAAGATGAAATAGCTTTACCTACATCTGCTTATAATTTGCTAATTGAGATATTAAAGCAAATGGCACAGGGAAATACTTTTAGATTAATTCCTGTTAAACCAGAACTTACCACCCAAGAAGCTGCGGATATTTTAAATGTTTCTCGTCCTTATTTAATTACGCTGCTTGAATCTGGTGAAATTCCTTACCGTAAAGTAGGAACCCGTCGTCGAGTGCTTACTAAAGATGTGCTTGACTATAAAAAGCGAATTGATGCAAAACGAATGCAAACTTTAGATGAATTAGCAGCCCAAGCTCAAGAACTTGATATGGGATATTAATTGGGTTGTGTCTATTACTGCTATTTACGACGCTTCAGTTTTATATCCAGCGCCACTGCGAGATTTTCTAATGTGGCTTGCACTTACGGATTTATTTAAGGCACGTTGGACAAATCAAATTCATGACGAGTGGATAAGAAGTGTTCTCAAAAAACGTCCCGATTTAACTCTTGAGCAACTTCACAGAACTAGAAATTTAATGAATGCTAATGTCAGAGATTGTTTGGTAACAGGTTATGAATCGCAAAATATAGAATTAGAATTGCCAGATCCAGATGATATTCATGTTTTAGCTGCTGCGATTCATTGTCAAGCGAATTTTATTATTACTTTCAATCTCAAGGATTTCCCAAAGAAAGTACTTGCCTCTTACGAAGTTGAAGCAATTCATCCCGATGATTTTATCTTAAATTTGCTTCAGCTTGATTCAAGACAAGTTTGTCAAGCCGTCCAAAAACACCGTCAGTCTTTGAATAAACCACAGAAAACAGTTGAAGAGTACCTCGACACGTTAAACCAACAAGGAATCACAAAATCAGTAACTGCTATACGTCAATTATGTGATGAAATTTAAATGTAATATCAAATCCCAGCTAACAGGAAACCTAAATTGCTCCCCACCGAATTCTCTCCCATAGCCTTTATCGCCACTACACCCACTGGTGCAAAGAAACTTCAACCACTTTGCCAAAACAACGCTGCTACATTGTGGGTTCCAGAATCACTATCAGAAATAAATAACGCACAAATATACAAAGATTCCCTGAAAAACCACGTAGCTAGTTTATGGGATAAGCACCAAGCTTTTGTTTTCTGTTTGGCTACAGGTGCAGTAGTTCGACTCATTTCAGGATTACTCAAAAGCAAGTCAACAGATCCAGCAGTAGTGGTAGTAGATGAAACTGGGAAATTTGTAATTAGTTTATGTGGTGGACATCAGGGTGGTGCCGATAAATTAGCAAATTTAATTGCTCTACAATTAGGTGCAACACCCGTTTTAACAGGTGCTTCTAACAGTTTGGAATTACCAGCAGTAGATATGTTAGGTGTCCCTTTCGGATGGTGTCGCGGGAATGGTGATTGGAATGCGGTTAGTGCAACAGTAGCTAAAGGTGAAGACGTAGAAGTTATTCAAGAAGTTGGTTCAACTTTATGGCAAAATTATCTACCTAAATCGCATCCGTTCAAATTCCACGAATCGCCAACCACAAAAGCCACTATTCACATTACCCATAAATCTTCTCCCCCCCTCTCGCCCTCCCCCCATCCCCCCCTCCCTTCCATCATCTGGCATCCGCGAGTCTTATGGGTAGGAATTGGTTGTGAAAGGGGTACTTCAAAACAGGTAATTGCAGATGCGATCGCACAAGTATTTCAAGAAAATCAATTCGCACTTGCTGCCATAGCAGGTATCGCCACAATTGATATAAAAGCTGATGAAGTTGGCTTATTAGAACTTTGTTGTGAAAGGAATTTGCCTTTCAAAACCTTCCCATCCGAAATTCTCCGCATGGTAATGGTACCGAATCCTTCCCAAGTTGTGGAAAAAGAAGTCGGAACACCCAGCGTTGCTGAAGCTGCTGCAATTGTTGCTGCTAAACAAACGTCTCTAAAAGTACCCAAACAAATTTATCGTGCTTCAAACCAAAATTTAAAGGGTGCGGTAACAGTTGCAATTGCTGCTTCGGAAAAAGAATACATCGGTAAAATCGGTAAATTACTGCTAGTTGGAACCGGGCCAGGAAATCTCGAACAAATGACCCCGGCGGCACAAACGGCGGTAGCTAGCGCCGATGCGGTGATTGGTTACGGTTTATATATCGATCTGATTGCTCCCATTCTCCAAAAACACCAAATCGTAGAAGCTTTACCGATTACCAAAGAACGCGATCGCGCGACTCGTGCAATTGAGTTAGCATCATGGGGATTGAGTGTAGCCGTTATATCGTCAGGGGATAGTGGTATTTACGGAATGGCTGGCTTGGTAATGGAAGATTTACAAGCTAGCGGTTGGGATGGTAAAAGTCCCAGCGTTGAAGTATTTCCAGGAGTTAGCGCTTTTCAATCGGCTGCTGCAAGAGTCGGTACGCCGCTAATGCACGATTTTTGTGCCGTGAGTTTAAGCGATTTACTTACCCCTTGGGAGGTAATTGTTAAGCGTTTGGAAGCAGCAGCAGCAGCAGATTTCGTTACAGCTTTATATAATCCTAAATCTAAAACCCGTACTCAGCAGTTAGCTGAAGCTAGAGAAATCTTTCTTAAGCACCGCAATCCCGATACCCCAGTAGCAGTAGTGCGATCGGTTTACCGCGAAGACGAACAAATTACTATAACTACCTTAGAGAAATTATTAGATGTGCCAGTGGATATGTTAACTACCGTTTTGATTGGCAATCAAAGTACTCGCAGTTATGGTGATTGGATGATCACGCCAAGGGGATATAGGAAATGAGGTTAAAAGTTGAAGGTGAATTGCGTGATTATCCCACCTAATTTTTTCTGCATTAATCAATTTACACAATTAGATAAAAATCTTTGCATACCATAAATAAGCTTGATGTTAATTGATCTAATTGTCACCTTAGTGCTTCTATCTACCGAAGCATCTCTTAATACTTATTGAGTTGTTTCTCATTAATCCCTACAATTAGTAAATTAGTACACAATTTTAAATTACGTTCTCTGCTAAGGGAAGGGGGTAGAATGACTCGTCCGATTATATTGGGTATTGTAGGTGACAGTGCTGCGGGTAAAACAACTTTAACTAAAGGTATCGCACAAGTATTAGGTCCGGAAAATGTTACCGTTATTTGTACGGACGATTATCATCGTTACGACCGCAAGCAGCGTGCGGAAATTGGCATTACTGCCTTAGATCCTGACTGCAACTATTTAGATATTATGCAGCAACACCTTTCACAGTTGCGGAATGGACTACCAATTCTCAAGCCAATTTACAATCATACAACTGGTAGTTTAGATGCACCTGAATATATAAAGCCCAACAAATTTGTGATCGTAGAAGGATTGCTGGGTTATTCGACTCTTAAAGCAAGACAATGCTACGATGTCAAAGTTTATTTAGCTCCCCCAGAATCTTTACGTGCAAGTTGGAAAGTTAAACGGGATACTCAAAAGCGGGGTTACACGGAAGAACAAGTTTTAAAGGCACTTGAAGGGCGCGAGCCAGATTCAGAAAAGTTTATCCGTCCCCAACGTCAGTGGTCTGATATTGTCGTCAGCTTTTACCCTCCCAAGGATGATTCGGAAGAAAGTAACGGTCATTTGAATGTACGCTTAGTATTACGTCCAACAATACCCCATCCGGATTTTACGCAAATTGTTAGCTCTGGTAATGGCAATTCCATGTCAGCAATTCGCTTGGATTTAGATCGAGACATGAGCAAACCTGTTGACGTTTTAGAAGTGGATGGACACGCGACATTAGAACAGGTAAATAGATTAGAGCAGGTAATTTGTGCCGATATGCCTAACTTAAAAAACGTTTGCGATCGCGAAAGTAATCCAGAGTTAGGTAAAGTTGCCGGAACTACTGGCGAAAGTATCCAAAGTTACCCATTAGCTTTGACCCAATTACTTATTACTTACCATATGCTCAAAGCAACACAAATGTCTCAAGAAGGTTTGCCAGCCAAAATTTAAACTACAAATGGGGAAGGAGTTTTATTTGTATTGGTAATTCATTTATCTCCCCATCTCCCCCTGAGCCGCACCCCTGCGGGTGAACGGGTTGCGCCACTTGCTACAACGCGCTTGTTCCCGCGCAACGCAGTGGCTGTGCGATCTCCCCACTCTTCCCCATCTCCCCCAGGGCAATAAATAAAATTTAGTTTCTTTTTTAAGGGATAAAATTTGACTACTTAAATTTCATAGAAAAATTAAATCAAATATTAAAGTATATTTATTAACCGATTAATCCCACTAGGTACTATTAACAATTGGCGGATTCTTTTAAAATTTATAATTATTTTTAAAGACTTTATTTTTAGTAAATAACGGGGAATGGGGCGGGTTTATGTGGATTTTTAGATTTGAATTTGTTTGGCTGGGTAACCTGCCCTTACGGGTTTTTGTTGGAGGGAATGGGGTCGGGTGTTTATACGGAAAAAATCTGTATAATACTCGGATACAGTTGAGCAACCCTGCAATCAATCAATATTGATGAAGCGTAGCCCAAACCCGAAGCGTCGGTTTCACGCTCCTACCTGCTAGAGTATGGTGTTGCTTCTTCGTTTTTGCCGTTTAAGTAGTTGATTCATATCTATGGAATCGATGCCTTCGCTTTCTGCTGTTAATGAACAATCAACAGACCTAGAGATTTTTTTAGCGATTCAGTCACAACATCTCAAAGCCTTAGACGTACTTTACGACCGCTACGGCAAGCTTGTTTATAGCACGGCAGTTCAGATACTCAACAACGTCGAAGAAGCCGAAGAGGTGACTCAAGAAACGTTCCTTAGCCTTTGGCAGCGCAGCGAAATTTATCAGCCTAAGAGAGGCTCCCTCAGCGGCTTTCTAATCACCATGACCCGATCGCGGTCTATCGACCGATTGCGATCGCGCAAATCCAGCCAAGAAAAGCTTCAGCGATTTCAAACGTTCTCGGATTACGTACTACCACACCATAATCCCCCGCTAGAATTTGTTACAGTGCAAGAGCGTATTAACCTGGTACATAAAGCACTCAAGCAGCTTTCACCCGACGATAGACAGCTTTTAGAAACCGCTTATTATGAAGGGTTGAGCCAGTCGAAGATTGCTAAACGAGACGGCATTCCGCTCGGCACGGTCAAATCCCGCGTTCGTCAAGCACTCAAAAAGCTTCGCACTGCACTCAACCACCTGGTTTAATCGTTCATATCTCACACCAATCAACATGACTCGCCCTACCGACGACCCCAACCAAACCGATTTAGTGGCAGGCTATATTCTTGATAATTTGAGTGATGAGGAAGCTGCTCGCCTAAATCAGGCGTTAGCCGAAACGCCAACACTGTATGAAGAAATCGAATCATTCAAAGAGGCGTTTTCTTTGCTTCCTTATGATATGCCGATTTTGGAACCTTCGGAGCAACTTAAGGAAAAAATTATCAGCGCCGCGAGTCAGTCAATCGCAGGCACCAGCCCAGAATCTTCCCGTTCCAACGCCTTTGCATTACCTTCACCTCGTCACCGCAGTTGGAAACGGTGGATACCAGCGATTAGTACGAGCATCGCAGCTGTAGCGGTAACGGCTTTCGGTTTAAACCAAGTTCAGCTAAGTCGCCAGTCCCAACAGACGGTAGACCTTCAAAAACAACTCGAAGCCACAAACATTGAGCTAAAGCGTCTTCGTGGCGAGCTTAAAGCCAATCAAACTACAATCGCACGTCTGAGCCAACCTGATATTCAGGTGTATTCTTTGGTAGGTGCAACGCCAAACCCGAAAAACAGCCGCCTTGCAACGGCGCGACTGTTGGCTAAACCGGGCGATGTGACCGTTACGCTCGTAGCCCAAGACTTACCCAAGCTCCCAAACAATCAGATATATAGGCTTTGGTCAGTTGCCAATTCCTCAGCAGATCCAATGTACTGCGGACAGTTTCGCCAAGATGACAGTGGTACAGCGCAGTGGGTCGCTCCAAATGTAGCCTGTACCAAGAACCCTTTGCAGTTGCTCATCACGCTGGATGCCCCTACCGATCCAATTACCTCAGCAGGTCCATTAGTAATGCGAAGCCTCAGTTAAGCTAAGTAACGATACAAAAATATTTAGAGTTGTTCAACTCTTCGGGAAAACTCCGTTTACGTTTACACCGCGTTCAGAATAACCGAAAAGCATTTTTCTTCGTGGAGTTATCTCATAGAATTTAAGTCCTATCGCTACATTTACCACGCTCGAAAAAAAGATTCATCCGATTTCAATCTCGCTTCGTATACTTATCAAGAAGCAAACTAACGTTCTCTCTCATTTAACCCACTTTCGGAGATTTTCACTGCTATGAAACGAATGCTCTCATCTAAAAAAGCTCACTCGATCGGACTGATAATGATTCTCTCTGTTATGGTCAGCATGGCGACAGCTTGCTCTAACGAGGCTGACAACACAGTAGCGCCCACTCAAACAGCAACGCCACCTGCTCAAACAGCAGCGCAACCTACTCCGGGTACAATCGTTGAGATTGCGGCAGGCGATTCTTCTTTCTCAACGCTGGTGACAGCAGTGAAAGCGGCGGGACTCGCCGAAACGCTCTCTGGCGAGGGTCCGTTCACGGTCTTTGCGCCAACCGACGAAGCTTTCGCAGCCTTGCCAGAAGGAACACTGGATAATCTCCTAAAGCCAGAAAATCGCGATTCGCTCCGTAAAGTCTTGACTTACCACGTCGTTTCAGGCGATCTGATGGCGAAGGATTTGAACTCTGGGCAAGTGGCAACCGTGGAAGGTAGCCCCGTCGAAGTCCAGGTGAGTAGCAATGGTGTCAAAGTCAACAATGCCAATGTCGCAAAAGCCGATATTGATGCGACGAATGGCGTGATTCATGTCATCGATAGTGTGCTTCTACCACCTGGTTTATAGTCCTTGCTTCGAGAAGTCCGATGACTGAGCGAATCGGTATGACAGATATCTCTATCGATACCCGATCCCAATGCGAAGATCATGTCTCCGCGATCTAAAATTTTTTTTTAACATTTACTGACATATTGGTAAATTTTTCGGCTCAAACTGGGATAACTAAAAGTAGGTAAACCTATCATTAGTTATTCCCTAGTTTGATCTATGACCTACTGCCTCAGAATTGCCGATATGGCAGAAAACGAGCGTCCGCGAGAACGTTTGTTAGCTCACGGAGCAAAGATTCTAGCTACTGCTGAGTTAATTGCAATTCTACTCGGTACGGGGCAAGGTGCTGGTAAATTGTCTGCTGTAGGTTTAGGACAATATATCTTGCAGGAATTAGGCAAACATCAGCGCGAGCCTTTGGTAGTTTTACGAGATATTAGCGCTGCCGAACTGATAAAAATTCCTGGAATTGGCCCGGCTAAGGCAACAGCGATATTAGCAGCGATAGAATTGGGCAAGCGTACTTTTCAAGCACGTCCCGGAGAAGGTACATTAATTGATAGTCCAGATGCAGCAGCAGCAGCGTTAAGCCAAGATTTGATGTGGCAGCAGCAAGAACGGTTTGCAGTGGTGCTATTAGATGTCAAAAATCGTTTACTGGGAACCCAAGTAATTACGATTGGAACCGCAACAGAAACTTTAGCACCCCCTCGCGAGATATTTCGGGAAGTGATACGTCAAGGTGCAACCCGTTTAATCGTGGCACACAACCACCCTTCAGCAAACCTTGAACCCAGCCCAGAAGATATCGAATTAACCCGTCAACTTTTAGGAGGAGCGCAATTTTTGCAAATTCCTTTAATAGACCACTTAATACTCGGTGACGGCGATTTCCAAAGTTTACGCGAAATTACAAGCTTGTGGGATGAATATCCCCAGGGAGATTAGTTGTAAGGCAAAAATTTCAGCAAATTGGAAATAAATAATTCATAAGTTCGTAGTAGCGCCGTCTCCGCCTCCAAATACTGGAATATGAGGCAAGTACAATGCGCTACTACAAGTCTTCTAATCGCGATCGTTGAGAAGGATTAACTGTAAATATTTCTATCTACTTACTTCTTTACTATTTCCCATAATTGAGAAAACCCCCTCTTTGAAAGGGGGCTTGGGAAATATAACCGCGTAAATTACTTAATTGAACTTTCAATCAGCCGTTTTGCTTAATCTTTTTTCAATCTTGTATATAAATTTAATTTTGATGATGTGACATTAAGGTGACACAACTGGTACTGCCTAAATAAAAGATTATCTGAATGAGTTAAATTAATGCTTTAAAAAATAAAAAAATAGATTTAAAAAACTGCTATCTATAATATTCACAGGGGAAAGTTTCCCCATGAATACTTTGAATTCACAGTCTTTAATACGCATCTTCAACTTCCAATTGAGCAACAGTTACAGCATTAAAAGCAAACGCTGCAACCATTGGTATCGGACATCTCAACCAGTAAGTAACACCAGCGGCTAGCATTGTGGCAACTACTGCTGCAATTGACCAAATACGCTCTTCACAAGTCAATCCTCTTTCCGCTTTTATTGCTCTGAGTACTTTTGCTGGAATTGGCTCCGGCATTACCGCACCAGGAGGAAAAGCCCAGAAGTTATTACAGCGCTCTATATATAAATCCGTCCAACCATTATCTTGACACCACTGGTTGATCCATTCATCGTTGTAATGTCTCATCGGATTGCTAACAAGTCGATTAAAGTTCTTCAGCATAATTTTTTAGATAATAATAAATAGAATTTTCGAGATTAATACTTACAGTTAACAATTCTCTACTCGAAAAGTTGTAACTATAAAATATGAAGCTTTGTAAAGACAATATGATTACTTGCAACAAAGAAAAACAAAGCTTTCACTAATTACAAGATTAACAGCACTTCCCTAATTCCTCGATCAAATGATAATAAACTTTATCTATTCGCTTCAAAGTAAACTTTTCTCAACAATTTTGATATCTAAAACCAGATTTTATTGAAGAAATGTAAAGTTGTTGAAGATGTAAATCAATTGAAGCTTAAAAAAAAATAATTAAAAAAGATTTAATATTTGAACGGGAATGCGTCATTATCAATAAGCGACAGATAAATTCGGTTACTTGTCAAGGTGTATCATCCGATAAAAAACTGTGGAACTTAAGTTGTGTAACGACAAATGATATAAGCTGAATTGAAGGTGTAAATATGTTTGAAGGTGTTAATTTTACTGATGGTTAAACAACTTTGCGAAAAAGTTAGCGGTACTAATTTTAAAACTGGTGTATAAACTCGTTATTCTCTGGGATGCAAATGAAGCGTATTGGTGTAATTGGTGGCGGACAATTAGCATTAATGATGGGTAGTGCTGCACAAAAGCTGAGTGTAGAATTAATTGTACAAACTCCTAATCCTAACGATCCGGCTGTTAGTATTGCCAGCAATACTATTTTTGCCGCAGTTGATGATGCTACTGCTACGGCTGAGTTAGCAAAACAATGTGATGTTATAACTTTCGAGAATGAATTCATTGATATACAAGCTTTATCCAAATTAGCTACAGATAAAGTTTGTTTTCGTCCTCGGATAGAGGCACTGTCTCCTCTTTTAGATAAGTATCATCAACGCTGTTTTCTGCAAGATTTAGGTATACCAGTTCCTAAATTTACATTACCAGAATCATTATTCGCTGTATCATCTCAAACAATACAATATACAAAAATTACTTTCCCTGCTGTTTTAAAAGCTCGTCGTCATGGTTATGATGGTCAAGGAACTTTTATCATTAATGATTTAACTAGTTTAGAAAAAAAGCTATATCAAGATCCGGGAAAAAATCACAAGAATAATTTAATTGAATCTCATTTTTTATTAGAAGAATTTATTCCTTTTCAAAAAGAATTAGCTGTAGTTGCAGCGCGATCGACAAGTGGCGAAATTTCTACTTTTGTAGTAGTAGAAACCCAACAAGAACAACAAGTTTGTCGGCGAGTTATTGCTCCTGCTGACATCAGTCTCCAGATAGAAAAAACTATCAAAGATATTGCTTGTAAGGTGCTTGACAATTTACAAGTAGTTGGAGTTTTTGCTATAGAATTATTTTTGACAAATAGCGGTGAAGTATTAGTAAATGAAATAGCACCTCGAACCCATAACTCCGGGCATTTTTCTATTGATGCCTGTTTTACTTCGCAATTTGAGCAGCATTTACGAGTTGTATCCGATCTGCCTTTGGGTAACGTAGCAATGAAAATACCTTGTGCTATTATGGTAAATTTATTAGGTTATGAAACCTTAAAAAGCAACTATAGTGATAAGCGCTCTGAATTAGCAAAAATTCCAGGAGCGCACGTCCATTGGTATGGTAAATCAGAATCTCGTCCCGGACGCAAGCTGGGACACATTACGGTTTTATTTGATAAATTAAATCGTGATGAGGCGATGACAATTGCCAACAATATAGAGTCTATATGGTATTCTTAATAAATTGATGTAGCAAGTGAATTTAATTTTTTATAATTTTTGAAATTTACTACACAACATCATTTTTGAAAGCTATAATGGGTTTGTTGCACTGCAACGTTGGTGACTGCCATACAGTTTTGTGATCTATGATTTTTATGATATGGGAATCGAATAGTTTCGTGGCAGTATACCGGGCACGTACCCGGAAACTTTAAACGAGGCATTAGGCTCCCCCCTGGTTTAACCAGGTCATAAACTTAGGTAAAACGGCGTTGCGGTGAAATAAACTTTCAAAGTTCCTCAAATCACTTTTCGATTTGAGGAGCTTTGTTTTTGTATTTATAGGGAATAGGGAATTATGTCTAGTTTATTCGCTATTCGCTATAGCCGTAATTGATATGCTGATTTATGTAAAAAAATCTATAAAGCGGACTATATATAATTTCTACAGTAATTGATTAGGGCTTTTTTATTTTTTCTATTTTTCCCTTTGTTTTCTCTATTCAAAGTTGCTCTTAAAGTTTCTCCCTTCACCGCACTTTTCCCTGTTCCCTGTTTTCCAAATATTTAATCGGCATACTATGCACGAAAGAATGATTTATTTAATGTAAATGAAAGCTGATAAAATCATTTAATATTCTTATAGCAATAAATAGTACTGTGTTTCCAGCCTCAGTCTTTAAAATAGGCAACGGGTTAACATTGATCCACCAAGAAATATCCACAACTCCCGTAGTTGTGGCAGATGTTTGGGTTAAAGCGGGAGCCAACTTAGAACCAGAATCTTGGTGTGGAATGGCTCACTTTTTGGAACATATGATTTTTAAAGGTACCGAAACCTTAAAAGCCGGGGAATTCGATCAAAAAATTGAATTTTTGGGTGGGGTAAGTAATGCTGCTACCAGTTATGATTACGCTCATTATTCGTTGACTACTGCTTCTACTTATCTCGAAGAAACTTTGCCTTTGATGGGTGAATTGTTGTTAAATGCAGCTATACCCGAAGTTGAATTAAACTGCGAGCGCAATGTAGTTTTAGAAGAAATTCGCCAAGCATCCGATAATCCCGACTGGATCGGTTTTCAAGCCCTTTATAAAAGCATTTATCAGCAGCATCCTTATGGACGTTCGGTTTTAGGAAGCGAGCAAAACGTTGCACAATACAGAGCAGAGGAATTGCGTTGCTTTCATCGAACTCACTATCAACCAGAAAATATGACAGTAGCGATCGCCGGAGGTATCGGTGCATCGAAGGCTTTAGAATTAGTCAATAGTTGTTTCGATAAATTTGCTCCACCGATGTTAGACTGCCCTCCCACAAAAACAGCTACAAAACCCAACATTACTGGAATTCACCGTCAAGACATCCAATTACCCAGGCTCGAACAAGCTCGTTTACTGATGGGATGGATAGCACCAGGAGTGGAACAAATTCGCATCTGTTATGGTTTAGATTTACTTTCGATAATTTTAGCAGGAGGAAGAACTTCACGATTAGTACGCGATTTACGAGAAGAAATGCAAGTCGTAAACGGTATTTGCAGTAGTTTTTCTTTGCAACAACAATCAAGTTTATTTACTATCAATGCTTGGTTAGAATCGGAACAATTAGAACAGGTAGAAGAATTAATTCGGCTTCATTTACAAAACTTAATTAAAGAAATTACAGAGCAAGAACTTACCCGTGCTAAACGTCTGCTATGTAACGACTATGCTTTTTCAACAGAAACACCATTGCAATTAGCTGGACTTTACGGATACTACAACACTATTGCAACAGCAGAACTTTCAGTAACTTATCCCCAACAAATTAAATCCTTTGACGTAAAAGAACTGCAAAACATAGCATATGAATATCTTTCACTCGATAATTATGCTGTAACGGTAGTCAAAGCTAGCGAGTAGGGGATGAGGAAATAAGCTGAGAGAGGGCGGGAAGAAACTATCCCTCACTCCTAACCACTAACAACTAACCACTAACAACTAATAAATGACAACTTTGCCAAAATCATCGAATGTTCATCGTACTGAATTAAAGAATGGAATAGTATTGCTGGTAACTGAAAATTCTGCGGCTGATGTGATTGCAACTCGAATATTTATTCGTGCTGGAAGTTGTTATGAAAAGCCGGAGAAAGCAGGGTTGGCAAATTTGCTCGGTGCTTTATTAACTAAAGGATGCGACGGACTTTCAAGCTTTGAAATTGCCGAGCGTGTGGAGTCTGTTGGAGCCAGTTTGAGTGCTGATACTGCAACAGATTACTTTGTTTTATCTTTGAAAACCGTTACGGCTGATTTTACCCAGATATTAGAATTAGCAACACGATTATTGCGATCGCCAACTTTTCCTGAAGCTGAGGTGGAGTTGGAAAAGCGAATTGCTCTCCAAGATGTACGCTTGCAAAAAGAACAGCCTTTTAGCGTTGCATTTGAGCAATTACGAAAAGTTATGTACGAAAATCATCCTTACGCATCGTCGGGTAGTGGCGATCAAACTACTATTAGCAATTTAACTCGGTTCGATTTAGTTAACTTTTATCAAACCTATTTTCGCCCAGATAATATAGTTATTAGCATTGCAGGTCGTATTTCTATAGAGGATGCAGAGCAACAAATTGAAAAACTGTTTGGTGATTGGCATCCGGTAGATACACAGCTACCAGTTATGAACGTGTCATTTCCTGAAACCAAACCCCAACAAGTAATTACCCCTCAACCAACACAGCAATCAGTAATTATGTTGGGTTATTTGGGTGCTTCAGTGCATTCGGCTGATTACGCTGCTTTAAAATTGCTTTCTACTTATTTAGGAAATGGGCTTTCCAGTCGCTTATTTATTGAGCTACGAGAAAAGCTGGGGTTAGCTTACGATGTATCGGCATTTTACCCTACAAGGCAGTTCTCTAGTTCCTTTGTGGTTTATATGGGTACGGCACCGGAAAATACGATTACGGCTTTAAAAGGATTACGAAGAGAAGTTGATTTACTTTCCGATAGTAAGCTAGAAGAAGATGCTTTACAAGCTGCGAAAAATAAGATTTTAGGACAATACGCTTTAGGCAAACAAACCAACGGACAACTTGCCCAAATATATGGGTGGTATGAAATTTTAGGTTTGGGAATAGCCTTCGATCAAAAATTTCAAAAAGATATCGCAGCTTTAACCAGTGCAGATGCCATTCATACAGCCTGCCAATATTTAAAGGAACCATTTGTGTCTGTAATCGGTCAAGAAGAAGCGATTAACCGTGTAATTGCGTAGCGGCAGTCTTAGTCATTTACTTAGCATAAATTGCTTACTATTTGGAGCTTTTTTAAGCATTTACACTGCTGTTACGATTTAATTTTATACTGGTTAATAGATAGTATAATTGTAAGAGATTTGCCGGGGGCACAAACCATGATAGGTAGAAGAAAACTAAGTATAATTGAGTACTTACGCTCTCTTATATCGTTTCGTTTCCTTCCGATAAGTAGGTTTTACTGGTTACTTTTGATTTCCTCTACTCCTCTACTATTTGGAACGAGCGCTGGAGTATCAATTGCTGCACCGCAACAAAGGCTGGCTCAAGTAGTTGTAGGAGCAAGTATGAATCGTCCTACCCTTAAAATGGGTAGTAAAGGAGTACCAGTAAGTGAATTACAAGGTGCTTTAAAACTTTTAGGTTTTTATAGAGGTGAAGTTGATGGCAATTTCGCCCAAGCAACTCAAAAAGCAGTTTCCGGTTTCCAACAAGCAGCAGGTTTAAAATCAGATGGGGTTGTAGATACTAATACTTGGCAAGCCCTTTTTCCCAACATAACTGCATCAACAGAAGTAGCTAATACACCCGTTACTAGCGCTCCTACACCACCACCTTCTGATACCTTTCCCACGCCTACAGAATCATTCGGTAGCGTTACGGTGGTAAATAATTCGACACAGCAACAAAGACGAATAACGCCTGCTGTAAACAGTCCGATAAGAGTTGTTAAGCCTAATCCAGAACCGAAGCCTGCAACTCCATCGGCTAGGAATACCGAACCAACACCAGCAAAACCAAAACCTCGTAATACCGTTCAGAAGCGGAAACCCGCACCTGCACAAAGACAAGCTGCAACCACACGTACTCGCCAAACCACACGTACTCGTCAAAGCAGCACAACCACCCAGAAAAAAGCTCCTGAAATCCAATATACAGCCCAAGGATTACCAATTTTGCGTCCGGGAATGCGAGGTACTCAAGTTGTTAAATTACAGGAAAAATTGTCTAATTTAGGATTTCTCAAAAGCGTTGATGGAGATTTTGGTCCCGTAACAGCAGAAGCAGTAAAAGCATTTCAGAAGCGCAACGGTTTAGAAGCCGATGGTGTTGTCGGAGGTGCTACTTGGCAACTTTTAGATAAATAGAGAAAGGTAAACTTTGATTTAATATCCGATTTTTTTGTATGGTGCGTTATCGTTGTTGTGGTAACGCACTTATTATTATTTCTAATATCAAGGTTGATATCCAGGTTTGTTGGGTTGAACGAAGTGAAAATAATTTCTTTTTTGGGGCTAACTCCATAAGTACTTAGGCAAAATTAATTGTACATCTGTCATTGCGAGTGGAACGGAGTGAAACGTTAGCGCAGCGTCTCCCGAAGGGAGATAGCAATCGCAAGGTGTTGGGATTGCTATCTCCTTAAGTCCCTCCGGGACGACCTTCGGTACGGACACGCTCCGCTAACCCTGTCGCTCGCAATGACACAAATAATTTTGCATACCCACTTATCAAATGGGTTACTTCTTTCGTGGTGCAATTATTTCAAAAGTTTATCTCTTACGAATGATGTAAAATCCTCCGAAAATTTAAACAATTGATACATAACCTATCGCTTTTGCATAGGTTTAAATCATTGTTTTTATAAGGAAATTAGATCAAAATGAATCCCTCAGAAGATAAAAACTATAATACATCCGGAGCATCAACTCACGGTAGCGGTAGTATAACTCCAGATGCAGGTCCCGATATTGGTCGTGCGGAGTATTCATCTACTCAGGTACCAGAAGATAATGAATCTCAATTAGATGAAGATGTAAATGAAGCTAATCCTCAAACTTATGAGGAAGAAAAAGAAGATAATGTTGGTCAAAATCAAATAGGTATTGTTGGTCGTACAACCGGGTAATTGTGGTTATTGATTACTCATAGATATCTTCGGAAAACATTTATATGATTTCAAATTTAAACAAATACCTAACCCCCCTACCCCCCTTCCCTAGTAGGGAAGGGGGAAATAAAGCCTCTCTCCCTGTGGGGGAGAGGTTTGGAGAGGGGTCTTTTTTCATTTCCGGAGATGTCTAATATATCAAGTCCGGTTTATTTCAATAGTCTTTACCCGGACATGATAGTATGACTCATAAATTTTTAATGCCTCGTCAACCTCGTGAGATCGAACCGGGTTATTGCTACCATCTCACTACCCGTTGCAATAATCGCGAATTCAAATTAACTCGTCATCAATGTCGAGAGGTGTTTCTCTACGCTATCAAAAAAGCGATCGCTAAATTCAACTTTAAACTTTATGCTCTGTGCATAATGTCAAATCACGTTCATTACTTGCTCGAACCAAATCAACCAGAAGATTTACCCCAAATAATGCACTGGCTCAACTGGTATACCGCTATGTGCTTTAATCGAATGCTCAACAGAACTGGTCACTTTTGGGAGAAGCGATATCACAGTACGGGTTTTGCTAAGTACCTACGCAAAATTAATTGTGTACTGTCATTGCGAGGAACGAAGCAATCGCAGGGACTTGAACTTTTTAGAATGTTAAATTAATTTTGCACACCTACTTAATACCGACAAACGCAGAGCTTTAAATACTCTACGCTACATCCATGCCAATCCCAAAGCTGCTGGGATGCAACAAGGCTTGTTCTACGATTTCAGCAATTATGGTACTCATGAGAGATTGAGTGATGATGGGATAACTCAATGGCATCCGGCTTTTTTCTCTTTGGGTAAATCCCTCGAAGAATGTGCAGCGAGGTACCGAGGATTTTGCAAAAAGTACAAACCAAAACCAAAACCTGAGAAATCCTACCACTGGGGAAGCAAACTGTTACCAAAAGTAGTCAAAGGCAAAAGAAAAAATAAAACTTCACCAGGACAAATGCGGCTTCTTTGAGATGATTGGGAAGTTGTAGATTCAGAAGTGAGCAAGGTAGCAGAAAAATTTGTAATGGCTAATTGCTATGACCCTAAAATTGCGGCTCAGTTTTTCAACGATGCTTGAGCAATTGAGTCACAAGTTTAATAATTTTAACCTTTGACCTTTAACCTTTAACCTTCTGGGCGGTGCCAGGTATCGGATTCTTGAAAAGCCTATGTTTTCGTAAAAAAACTTCTATTCACAAATTTTAATAAAGAACTGGGACGCTTATATGTTACAGTTTACAAGTCGCAGCGCGAAAAAAGAATTCTGCCCTCACCGCCCCAACACGCATTACATACGAATGGTATCCCATTTGTAGTATCCCCAAAGGTACCACTCTATTATTTTTCTCAGCTTGTTCTATCACCTGATTGTAATTTGAGAAATCTTTTGTATCTAAATCATCATACCATCCTATGTGATAGGCAAAACGCAGATAGTTTTCAATATCTGACTTCTTCAGTTCAGTGATACTCAGTCGGTTTCCTGTGTCATCCCAAATTTTCTTTTGCACGCTAAAGCTAAAACGTCCACCTGAATTTTGTATCCAGTATTCATCAATTTTTTTCAGGTCAGAACACGAAAAATTATTAATGCCTTCGATAAAGAGGTAATCTTTTGTATTAGCAATAAAAACCATAAGCTTATTCGTTAATTTCTCAGCTTCCTGCCAATTTTGATGTTTTAAAGAGTATTCAAGTGCATCGTATAGGTGCTGTTCGAGAGAATTCTTAACCTCATCAAGCTGGTCAATTTCTGTGGTTCTTCAGTACCTAGTATGCTAAAAATACCATTAAAAGCTATAAGATGAAGAA